>CAYXLL010000012.1:0-9865 GCA_964465875.1 uncultured Candidatus Saccharibacteria bacterium | reverse complement strand
ATTTCCTTCAAAAACTCAAAAATTAGCGTTAAAATTTTTGAAATAAACTATGGAGAATCTTAAAGAAAATAATTTACCTTTTGTTTCTCTTATTATTCCTTGTCGGAACGAAGAAAAATTTATTGGAAAATGTTTAGATTCTTTAATCAACCAAGATTATCCGAAAGATAAGTTGGAAATTTTAGTTGTTGATGGGATGTCAAAAGATAAAACAAGAGAGATGGTAGAGAAAGTCAAAAGTCAAAATTCAAAAGTCAAAATTTTTTTATTAGACAATCTAAATAAAACTTCTCCTTATGCTTTGAATATTGGCATAAAAAACGCAAAAGGAGATGTTGTCTCTCATTTAGGAGCGCATGCAGAATATAATAAAGATTTTGTTTCAAAATCTATAAAATATCTTTTTGAATATGGCGCTGATTGCGTTGGCGGAATTGCTAAAGCAATGCCAAAAAATGATTCTTTATCAGCGCGGGCGATTGCCCTTTGTCTTTCTAATAAATTTGGTGGCGGCGGATCTTTTAGAACAGGCGTTGATAAGCCGGTTTTTGCGGATACGGCTTTTGGTTGTTTTTATAAAAAGGAAGTTTTTGAAAAGATTGGGCTTTTTAATGAAAAAATGACCAGAAGCCAGGACATGGAATTTAATATGCGCTTGAGAAAAGCTGGCGGGAAAATTTTATTAGCTTCGGATATCGTTATCTATTATTATCCAAAATCAAATTTTAAAGATTTTTTTAAACATAATGTTATAGATGGTTTTTGGACGATTTACCCTTTAAAGTTTAAAGTTAAAATTTTTTCTTTAAGGCATTTGGTCCCTTTATTTTTCTTTTCAGTAATTTTATTGGGCATAATTTTGGGAATATTTTTCAAAATTTTTCTCTGGCTTTTATTGGCTATGTTAATTTTATATTTTGTAATCACAATCGTAGTTTCATTTAAAATCGCAAAGAAAGAAAAATCGCTTATATTAATTCCTTTTTTAATGGTGGCGTTTTTCATCAGACATTTTGCGTATGGTTTAGGATCGTTCGGTGGATTAATAAGAATTATAGTTTAAGGTTGATGGGTATGGCGGTTAGTATAGTTTAAAGTTATTGGGCTTCGCGGATGGTATAATATAATGTTTTAAGGTTAAAAGTTTTTATGGAACAAAAAACAAACAAACCAATTAGAAGCTTTAATTAAAAATAAAAGACGTTTAACTACGCCTAATAACGATACGAGTAGCGAATCCTTATAACCATAAACTAATGATCAAGCGTTTTTTCGACATAATTTTTTCTTTTTTGGGGCTTTTAATTTTGTCTCCTTTCTTTCTGGTTGTTGCAATTATTATTAAAATGACTTCGCCAGGACCGGTTTTTTATCGCGGCGTGAGAGTGGGAAAAGATTTTAAAGAATTTAAAATTTATAAATTTAGAACAATGATTGTTGGTGCTGATAAGATTGGCGGTCCTTCAACAAGAGAAGGTGATCCGCGGGTGACAAAAATCGGTAGATTTTTAAGAAGACATAAACTTGACGAGCTTCCGCAATTAATTAATGTTTTAAAAGGAGAAATGAGTTTAGTTGGTCCACGGCCAGAAGTGCCAGAATATGCTAAGCTTTATCAAGGAGAAGAAAAAATTGTTTTTTCAGTTAGACCGGGAATGACTGATTATTCGTCACTTTGGGACATTAACGAAGCAGAAATTTTAAAAGACGCAAAAACTTTTGAAGAGACAGAAAAAATTTATTTAGAAAAAATTAGACCAGAAAAAGTTCGCTTGCAAATGAAATATATTAAAGAAATGTCTTTTCTAACGGACTTAAAAATTATTTGGAGGACTCTTTTAAAAATTTTTTGAAAATTTCTCTTTAATTTTCTCTTTTGTCGATTTTTATGTTATATTTAATTTATGACTGACTCTTCTGATTATAAGAAAATTGCCACTGAGGCAAGAAAAAAAGTAATTGAATTAATTTATAAAGCTCAGACAAGTCATATTGGCAGCAATTTGAGTTGCATTGATTTATTAACTGTTGTTTTTGAAAAAATAAATTTAGATAAAGATAAAATTGTTTTGAGTAAAGGTTGGGCAGCCGCTTCGCTTTACTATTTTTTATGGCGAAAAGGTAGAATTACCGAAGAAGAATTAAATAGTTTTTGCCAGCCGGGGAGCAAATTTATCGGGTTGATAGAACCAATTATTCCTGAAATTCCGGCGGCTGGCGGATCGATGGGTTTTGGCTTGCCCTTTGGGGTTGGCTTTGCTTTATCTAAAAAATTAAAAAACGAAGACGGCAAAATTTATGTTTTAATGTCAGACGGAGAAATGGATTGCGGCACGACTTGGGAATCAGCGCTTATTGGCGCTCATCACAATCTTAATAACCTTACAGTGATGATTGATGCGAATGGTTTGCAGGCAATGGGAAAAGTAGAAGATGTTTTAAATATTGAACCATTAAAAGCAAAATGGGAATCTTTTAATTGGGAAGTAAGAGAAATTGACGGTCATAATTATGAACAAATAGAAAAAGCATTAATTGAACCGCAAGTCAATAAAGAAAAACCATTAGTAATTATTGCAAGGACTATCAAAGGTAAAGGAGTAAGTTTTATAGAAGGAAATAATGTTTATCATTATAAAGCGCCATCGGAAGATGAATATCAAAGGGCGTTAAAAGAATTAGAATCAAATGTCTGAAATAATAAAAGTAAAAGATACAAGAAGGGTTTTTGTGGAAACGCTAAATGAATTAGCGGAAAACGACCCGAATATTGTTGTTCTTTATCCTGATGTCGGATTTAATTATTTAGACGATCCTAAAAATAAATTTAAGGTTTTGAATTTGGGCGTTACCGAACAATCAACTATGATTATTGCGGCCGCTATGGCGCTTTCTGGTTTAAAGCCTTATGTTTATTCAATGATCAATTTTGTTGTTTTCAGGCCTTATGAAATGGTGCGAAATGCAGTTTGCCTTCATAACGCTAATGTAAAAATTATTGGAGTAAAAGGTTCAACTAGTTACCGTTTTCTTGGATTTTCTCACAATATGGTGATTGAGGATGAAGACATAAAAACTCTAAAAAATCTTCAAAATATGAAAACTTATATTGCCAGCGATCCTGATAAAGTTAGAGATGTTATCTTGGAAACTTATAAAGATAACTCACCTTGCTATATAAGGCTTTAGTTTTAATAAATTATAAACATTAAAAGAAAAATTATGAAAAATTCAAGATCTGTCATAGAAACTGCTGGCCATAAGTTTAGAACAAAAAATATTTCTAAAAGAGTTCAGAAAATTGTCATCTCGCCCATTAAAGAGATGTCTATTTTGGCAGATGCATTAGAGGAAAAATCAAATTTACGAAAGTACGAAAAAAAGATTATTTCTTTTGGGCAAGGAATTCCTTATTTAGATACGCCGCGTTTTATTAAAAAAGCTGCTCAAAAAGCTTTGGGTGAATTAAGCACGGCTTTTTATACTCTTGAACCAGGCATAAATGAATTGCGAGAATTAGTTGCAAAAGATTTAGAAAAAAATAAAAAAATAAAAAATATAAAACCAAAAGAAGAGATAATGATAACAGTTGGCTGTCAGGAAGCAATGGCTTGCGCTATTGCTTCTATTATTGATCCTGGCGATGAAGTCTTGTTACTTTCGCCAACTTACGCATCAGAAATAGAACAAATAATTCAATTTGGTGGCGTACCAAAATTTGTATCATTGATTGAGAAAGATGGTTGGCATTTAGATATAAAAAATTTTGAGAAAAAAATTACAAAAAAAACAAAAGCAATTTTACTTTGCAATCCATCTAATCCTACTGGCGCAGTATTTTCTGAAAAAGAATTAAGATCATTAGCAAAAATTGTTAAAAAATATAATTTAGTTTTAATTATTGATGAGACTTATGATTTTTTAATTTATGATGATGTTAAGTTTTTTTCAGCTGCGGCAATTGGCGATATTCGTGGTCGTGTAATTCTTTGCGGTAGTTTTTCTAAAAAATATAGGATGACTGGTTATAGAATTGGCTATGCTTTTGCTGACGCAGGAATTATTGATCATATGTTAAAGGTTCACGATGCTTTGACGGTTTGTGCGCCGGCAATTTCTCAAAAAGCAATAATTGCAGCTCTTAAAGACGAGAATAATTCTTTAAAATCTTTGAAAGAACTCATAAATAAAATGAAGCATAATCGAAAGTTAATGTGCATTGAATTAGATAAAATGAAAGATGTTTTTGAATATCAAAAGCCGAAAGGGGCCTATTATATTTTGGCAAAGTATAAATATCCGAAAATTGATTCTTTTAATTTAGCGGTAAAAATTTTAAAAGAAGCGCGTGTAATTTTAATTCCAGGCGCGGCTTTTGGTCCAAGTGGCGAAGGTTATTTGAGATTTTCTTTTGCCGGCGAACCAAAAAACATAAAAGAAGGATTTCAAAGATTGCGTCTTTGGTTTAGCAGACATAAAAATACATAGCCTTAATTCTTAAATATCAATTCTTAATTTTTAATTTTTTAATAAGGTAGTATTATATAATTAATATGTCTTATAGAGTAAGATTTGTTAATCCACAAAAACAATATGCTGATCATCGAGAAGAGTTTATCAAGGCTTTTGACGAGACGCTTTCAAAAGGCGCTATTGTCAACCGTGAAGAACTTTGGGAGTTTGAAGAAAATTTTGCGAAATTTATTGGCGCTAAATATGCCGTAGGCGTTAATTCCGGCACTTCAGCGCTTGATGTTGCTTTGCAAGCCGCTGGCATTGGTCCTGGCGATGAAGTGATTACTGTTGCTCATACTTTTATAGCAACTATTTCTACAATTTATTTAACTGGCGCCACGCCGGTGTTAATTGACGTTGGCAGAGATTTTAATATGGATCCTAATCTTATTGAAAAAGCTTTAACTCCAAAAACAAAAGCAATTTTACCAGTGCATTTAAATGGGCGGCTTTGTGATATGGATGTTATTATGGATATTGCAAAGAAAAAGGGACTTATAGTTATTGAAGATGCAGCGCAGGCGCTTGGAGCAACTTTTAAAATGACTGATGGTAGTGTAAAGAAAGCAGGAACTTTTGGTTTGGTTGGATGTTTTAGTTTATATTGGGCAAAAATTTTAGGGGGTTTTGGTAATAACGGCATGGCTGTTACTAATGATCCGGAAATTGCCAGAAAATTAAAATTAATGCGTTATAACGGCGAAGATCGTGAAACGCGTCATTTTTATTATCATGCTCATAATTTTTTAATGGATAATGTTCATGCTGCTTTGCTTAATATAAAATTAAAATATTTACCAGATTGGTTAAACAGAAGAAAAGAAATTGCTAGTCTTTATAGGAATGGACTTTCGGAAATTAAAGAAATTACTTTGCCGTTTTTTGACGATGATCGATTTGATGATGTTTATACTAATTTTGTTGTTCGAACTGAAAGAAGAGACGAACTTAAAAAATATTTAGATGACAATCAATTGGTTGAAACAATAATTTCTTGGCCTTGGCCAACTTACACTGAGCCGGTGATGGTAGAAACAAAATCTCGCTGGCGTTTTGGTGATTCTAATGTAACTTTTCTCCCTGAAACAGAAAAAATTTGTAGAGAAGTTATTTCTTTGCCGATGTATCCAGAATTAACAAATGAAGATGTTGATTTTGTTATTAAATCAATTAAAGATTTTTATACAAATTGAATATTAAATTAGCGTAAAATTGAAATAAAATGAAAAATTTTTTAAGTCAACATAAAAAAATATTTCTTTTAATCGGCGACATTATTTTAATAACATTCGCTCTTCTTTTGGCTTTTATTCTTCGTTTTGATGGCATTATTCCTGTTGAATATCATAGTCGGCTTCCTGCTTATATTTTTTTAGTTTTAGTTTTAAATATTTATTTTATTTGGCGTCAAGGACTTTATTCGTTTAGCTGGGAATTTATAAGCTTGAAAGAGATGCTTTCTCTTTTTAAAGCGATTACTTTCGCTAATTTTATTTTTGCTTTAGTTATCTTAGCGAGTCGTGATACTTTAAATTTATTTTCAGGATTTCCGCGAATGGCGATCGTAATTAATTATGCGCTAGATTTAATTTTTCTTGGCTCAATAAGAGTTTCAAGACGAGCGTGGCAAGAATTAACAGAAAAGAAATTTTTTGAAAATGGTGAAGAGACATTAATTGTTGGCGCTTCCAATGAAGGTGAGCAAATTTTAAGGAGTCTTTTAAATAATAAAAACGACATTTATTACCCTGTTGCTATAGTTGATCATCGAAAAGATCATCAGAAAATGAGTATTCATGGTGTTCAAGTTTTAGGCGATATCGATGATATTCCAAAATTAGTTAAAAGTTATAATATTAAGCATGTTATTATTGCTTTATCTTCGGCAGAGGAAGATGTTATTCGCAAGGCAACCAATCTTTCAAGAGAAGCTGGGGTAAAAGATATTAAAATTATTCCAGCTACATTTGAAGTTCTTTCTGGTCAATTAAAATTAACCGATATTAGGGACGTTCAGGTTGAGGATTTATTAGGGAGAAAACCAGCAAAAATTGATACAACTTCTATTAATAATTTTTTGAAAGATAAAGTAGTTTTAGTGACAGGCGCAGCTGGTTCAATTGGCGCAGAAATTGTTCGCCAAATTATTCCTTTTCAGCCAAAGAAAATTGCGATGTTAGATTTTAATGAGAGCGGTCTTTTTGATCTTGAATCTGACATTAAATTTAGTTTTTCGCAAGCGCCAATTGAATCTATTGTTGCTAATATTAATGATAAAGATAAAATTGAAAAGATTATTAGCGAATTAAAACCGGACGTGGTTTTTCATGCCGCTGCTTATAAACACGTGCCTTTAATGGAACAATTTCCTGAAGAAGCAGTCAAGACTAATGTTTTTGGCACTCTTAATGTTGCTGAAGCAGCCATAAAAAATAATGTTGATAAATTTGTTTTAATTTCTACAGACAAAGCAATAAAACCAATTTCAGTAATGGGACAAACTAAAAGATTAGCGGAGCTAATTGTTCAAGATTTAAATAAAAAATCAAAAACAAAATTTATTTCTGTAAGATTTGGCAATGTTATTGGCTCGCGAGGAAGCGTTATTCCTCTTTTTGAAGAACAGATAAAGAGGAGGATGCCAGTAACAGTCACGCACCCAGACATGACGCGTTATTTTATGACAATTCCTGAGGCAGCGCTTCTCGTTACTGAAGCTGGCGCAGTTGGTAAGGGTGGAGAAATTTTTATGCTTGATATGGGAAAACCAATAAAAATTCTTGATTTAGCGAAAGAAGCGATAAAGTTAGCAGGCCTTGTGCCAGATGTAGATATCCCAATTGTATTTACTGGCGTTCGTCCCGGAGAAAAAATTTCTGAAGTTATTTTTTCAGACGAAGAAAAAAGAATTGGTACAACTCAATGGGACAAAATTTTTATTACTAAGAATGAAAAAGAAGTTGATGAAAAATTAATTAAAAAAACATTGGACGATCTTTCTAAGGCCATTGAGCAAAAAAATTATTCAGCGATAAAAGAAATTTTAAATCGAGTTACCAATTAGAATAATTTATAGAAATATTAAAGTAGTTGTTTTAAAATCGGCTGTAAAAGTTTAAAAAAGTTATCCACAGGTAGGGATATTGTAAAAATTTAATTTATTTTAGATAATTAAATTAATTTAGAATTTAATAATAGAAAAAATTTTCTTTCGGAAATTTTTTACTACTAAAAAATTTTTTTCTGAAAGAATTTCTTCCTAAAAACAGGAGGTTAATTTAATTTATGTCATTTAAACAAATTTTAACAAATATTTTTTATTTTCATCCTCTTCAATCTGAATTATTTATTCTTTTATTATCTTTAATTTTATCTTTTCTTTTATCTATTTTCGGAGCTCGCAAAATTTTTAAAGAAATAAAATCGCGGAGTGTGCGTTTGGCTCGAAATTTATCTTTTATTTTTTATCTTCTTTTATTTTTTTACTTTTTTAATATTTTTTTAATTTTGCCACGAGCTATCTTTGAAGATTTGAAAATAGATGAATATCTAATTAATAGATTATCTTACTCTTTAAAAGATTATATTTTCATTCCTTTAGTTAGTTTGTTTTTGATCGGTGGTTTAATTTATCTTATTTTTTCTTTTAAGAAAGAAACTTCCGTTGATTCTTCTCAGTCAAAGCGTTCTTTGGCTTATTCTTTGTGGCGAGGCATAAGAGTTTCTCTTATTTGGATCGTGCTTTTACTTATTGCTTTTGTAAGCTTAAGGGCGCCTATTTTATCTAAAAAAGATCTCGCCGTTAAGGAAATAGAGAAGATTCGCGCTACTAAAATTACTTTAGATGATGTTTTGGGCAAAAATCTTCCGCCAGCGCCAGATCCTAAATTAGTTAATGCAACTATTCAAGGCGTAGATGCTAATAAAAATGGCATTAGAGATGATGTGGAATTAGCGATTTTTGAAAAATATCCAGATTCAGCAAGAATAAGGGCCGCGCTTTTACAATATGCTTTAAGTTTGCAACTAGAAATAACCGAAAAATTAATTACACCCGAAACTGTTACGGCTATAGTTGAAGAAGGCGACAGAGCTCCTGCTTGTCTTGCAGAAGTATTTAAAGATTATTTTAAAAATTCTGACGGAAACCAAAACACACAGCAAAATGATGATGCAGAAATTAACAAACTTTATAATTTATGGAAAGAAACGATTAATTTTGTTGAAGATCTTCAATTTAATACTCAGGAGCGTATTAAAGCCGAAGATGAATTTTATCATGGAAATTTGCGAACGTATGGAGAATCGCCTGTCAATAAGCAAGATTGTGATATAGATTTAGCTTCTTTACCAAATTAAATTAAAATTCATAAAAAATTATGAAGCGATTATTAGTTTTTACACTAAGTTTAATTTTATTTTCATTCATATTGCCATTTAAAATAAACGCTGCAAATACTTGTTCTAATACTGGCTATACTATTTTTACTATTAATGGGATAAATTGTGACGAAAAGGGTGCGCGAGAAAATAGAACAGTTTTGGAGGCGGCATTTAAACTAAAAATTTCCTCCACCTCTGAACCTATTTACTTTGATTATCTTTATAATGCCACTCATCTTGGCGGCGCTGGTGATTTATTAAAATCTGTTGAACAGGGAATTTTTGATTCAGCAAAATTAAAAGATTATGATCTTGTAGAAATGCTTCTTTCTGCCAGCCAAAAATTAGACACTAGAAAAGTTCTTTTAGTGGCGCATTCTCAAGGGAATTTTTATGCTAATAGTTTTTATGGCGCAGTGGTAAACAAAGAAGGAGGAGCACCAAAAGAATCATTTGGCATTTATTCAGTTGCTACGCCATCAAGTTTTGTGGCTGGTGACGGCAAATATATCACTTCAGACACAGACAAAGTGATTGCGGCAGTAAGAGGAGTTAATTTTTTGAATAGATCTTTGCCTCCTAATGTCCATATAGAAATTCAACCCAATGATGATAATTTAGGTCATAGTTTTGCCAATATTTATCTTAAATATCAATCTTCTAGAATAATTAGCGAAATTCAAAGTTCACTTGCTAACCTTAAGGCAAGTGAAAATATTTCTGGTCCTTGTCTTGTAACTCCAGATATTAGTCAACTTCATAAAATAGAAGGCGCTGTTTTAACTGCAGGAGATAGCGTTTCTAATTTTATTATTAAAGCAATCAAAAACGGAATAAATGCTGGAGAAATTGTTGTTAATGATATAAAAAATATAGCGATCTCGGTTGGTAATAATGTAAAAGATTTTTTCAGCAGTATCTTTCATAAAAAAGATGAATTTAAATTAGCGCAAGTTGTTGATTTAGG
>CAYXLL010000011.1:0-10430 GCA_964465875.1 uncultured Candidatus Saccharibacteria bacterium | reverse complement strand
ATAATAGCATTTTCAATTTTTTCTAAAGTGAAATTTTTTTCGTCGATTTTTTCTATAGCTTCAATTAAAATATTTAAATTAGAAATCACTTTTTCTTTTTCCATACCTTGCCAACTTAAAAGTTCAGGTTTATAATTTGGCAATTTAAAAAAGAATTCTGCAGACTCCTTAAATTCATCAAGTTTTTTAATTCTTTCTTTTGCGAGGTTAAAAGCTTTAATTAATAATTTTTCATTTTTCAGCCATTCTTTCGGTACAAAGTTTTTTAATCTTTCTTTAATTTCGCTTTCAGGAATTTTTTTAATATATTGACTATTGAGCCAATCGAGTTTTGCAGGATTAAAAATTGCATTAGCTTTTTGAATTCTTTTCAGATCAAACTCTTGAATTAATTCTTCTTTATCCATAATATCTTTTTCTTCTTTTGGGTGCCACCCCAAATAAGCAATAAAATTAATCATGGCTTCTTGCAAGTAACCGGCTTTTCTATATTCATTAAGAGATGTTTCAATAAAACGTTTAGAAAGTTTAGAACGATCCGCTGCTAATGTAAGTGGAATATGAGCGTATTTTGGTTCTGGAAAACCAAGCGCTTTCTGAAGTAAAATTTGTTTTGGCGTGTTAGAAATATGATCTTCTCCCCTAATAACATGACTTATTTTCATTTCATAATCGTCAACTACAACCGCTAGATTAAAAAGCGGCTCTCTTAAACTTTTAGCAATTACAATATCTCCTAATAAAGATGTATCGAATTTTATATTTCCTCGAATGATGTCGGAAAATATTATTTCGGTTTGAGGCGTTCTAAATCGAATAACGGCTTTTTCGCCTGCTTTTAACCGCTTTTCTGCTTCTTCTGGGTCTATTTTAGAGCATTTTCCACTATATTTTGGTGGTAAACCTTGCGCAAGCATAGCCTGACGCTCTATTTCTAGGTCTTCTTTGCTGCAAAAACACCAATAAGCGCGGTTTTCTTGCAGGAGCTTAAATAAATACCGCTCGTATATCGAAAGCCGCTCAGATTGCCTATAAGGCCCAAAATCGCCCTTATATAAAGACCTATACGGGCTTAACGTGGATTCTTGCGGACTATTTTTAAGGATTTCTGTATTAGTCCGTTTAGAATCTATATCAGCCTGTGTTAGAGGCCCTTCATCCCAATCTAAGCCAAGCCATTTTAAATTATCTAAAATATCATCTTCAAACTCTTTTTTTGACCGCTCTGTGTCAGTATCTTCTATTCTTAAAATAAACTTGCCGCCTTGGTTTTTTGCAAAAAGCCAATTAAATAAAGCAGTTCTAGCGCTGCCAATGTGAAAATAGCCTGTTGGTGAAGGCGCAAAACGAACACGAACTTCAGTCTTTTGATCGCTTGCCATTACCAGAATAATAACACAAAATTTAAAATATGGCTAATTAAGATTTATTTTCAATTAATTTATTATTTATAAGCTTGTTAGCTTTAATATTTCTTCTGCTAAAATTTTAGCAGCATCAGGTTTAGAAAAATTTTTAGCAGCTTGAGACATTTTTTGTAATAATTCTGGATTATCAAAAAGTTTTTTAACTTGGACTAAAAAAAGATGAGTTTTTAAATTAGTTTGTTCAATCACAATAGCTGCACCAGCCTTGCTATATTCATAAGCATTTTTTGTTTGATGATTACCTGCTGCTTCTGGCAAAGGAATTAAAATCGATGGTTTTCCTACGGCTGCTAATTCAAAAATAGAACCAGCACCGGCTCGCGAAACTACAATATCAGCCGCAAGCATTGCTTCTTTCAAATCTTTTTCTTCTAAATAAGAAACGATTTTATAACGGGGCTTCTCTTCTTCTAAGATATCTCGGCTAATAAATTGCCACTCTTTTTTTACTTGTTCAAAATTTTTTATGCCTGTCTGATGAAGAATTTGATATTCACCTAATAAATCTCTTATTGAATCTAAGACGAAATCATTAATTGCTGCTGCGCCTTGAGATCCGCCAATAAAAAGGATTAAAGGAGGCCAAGGGCTAAAACTTAAAACTTGTTTTGCTAAATTAGGTTCATCGCCTGGTTCAAAGAATATTTTTCTAGCAGGATGACCAACTAACGCAAATTTTCTTTCATCAAAATTTTTATTTTTTTTGAAACAATCAATAGCCGAAGCGAAAGAAAGACCGATTCTTTTTGCCCATCTAGCTGAAATTAAATTGGTTAAGCCTGGTACTGTGTCTGATTCGTGAATAAAAATTGGTATTCGATAAAATCGACAAGCTAAAACTACTGGTAGAGCGCCTGTGCCACCTTTAGAAAAAACAACATCTGGCATAAACCAAAGAACTTTCCAAAGACATTGAAATAAACTAAAAATGAATTTAAATCCATCAAGAAAATTTCTAAAATCAAAATAACGGCGAAGCTTAGAAGAAACAATAGTAGAAACGCGAATTCCAGAAATTTCTAGAAGATTAAAATATTGTCCTGGCACACCAAAATAACGAAAATCAATTTCAATTCCTTTTTCTTTTGCTTTCTTTTTTAATTCTTCGGCAACAGCAACGATTGGATAAATATGCCCTCCTGTGCCGCCACCAGTAAATAAAATACGAATCTTAGTCATTACAATATTGCAAGATTGAAAAATTGCAAAATTGAAAAATTAATCTTTCAATTAGCAATCTTTCAGTTGTATTTAGATATATTAACAATTACGCCCATCATCGTCAAAAAAATAGCAAGAGCGGTACCTCCATAGCTTATAAAAGGTAGAGGGACGCCGGTAAAGGGTAAAAGACCTGTATTAGCTCCGATATGAATAAAAACCTGCAAGCAAATTACTGAAATAAAACCTACAATTACTAATTTACCAAATTCATCTTTCGTTTTTTGAGCAATTTTAAATCCTTTAAAAGAAAGAAGTGCATATAGTCCAATCAAAAATACGCTACCTACAAATCCTAATTCTTCGGCAATTACTGCGAAAATAGAATCCCCTACTGTTTCAGGCAAAGATCGATATTTGATAGTTGATTTTCCGTAGCCAACACCAAAAAGTTTACCGCTACCAATAGCAATTGAGGATTGTCTTTGGTGAAAACCTGTGCCTAAAATATCTATTTCTTTGCCTAAAAAAACTTTTTCAATAAAAGGTTTTATTCGGTTACTTCGATAACCACTTTTATAAATTACAAACGAAAAAAGAATAGCGCCTAATAAAACAATCAAAACAATATATTTAAATTTTGCGCCACTCGTAAAATAAACCGCTAGAGCAGAGGCAAGAACAATTAATAAAGTAGTTGTCGCTGGCTGTTTTAATACTAAAAGAGAAATAACTGAAGAAATAATTAAAAAAGGAATTAATCCTTCAATAAAACTTGTTCGTCTTTTTGTTTCTTTACTTAGCCAAGTAGCTAAATAAATAATAAATGTAAATTTTAAAAGTTCTGCTGGCTGAAGTGAAAATGGTCCTAATTTTAGCCAGCGGCTAGCACCTCCTGCTTGATAACTAAAACCAGAAACAAAAACTAAAATTAAAAGCAAAATATTAACAAGAAGCAATGGAAAAGATAATTTTTCCCAACGAAGATAATGAAAATTGGCAGCAAAAAGGAAACCTAAACAACCGAAAATTAAACCAATTGCTAATTGATGTTTAAGATAATAATAAGGATCATTAAAATTTTTCTTGCCTAGATCAAAAGAAGCGCTAGAAAGCATTATTAATCCAAAAACTGTTAAAATAATAACGCAAGAAATAAAAACATAATCTGGACGATGAGAATTGCGAATTTTAGTCATATATCATATATCATGTATTATAGATCATGTATCCTGATATAGGATGCGTGATGCATGTTTCATGATTCCTTTCTTATCACTTTTCCATTCAAAATATTTTGAAATTCTCCATTTCTTACTGCGATTTTTCCGTTGACAATTACCGTATCAATTTTTCCACTTTTAAAAATAACTAAATCAGCGAAATTTCCGTCTTTTATCACTCCCCTATTTTTAAGCCCTAAAATTTTTGCTGGCAAGAAAGTAATTTTTTTAATCGCATCTTCAATTGGTAAAACTCCTTTTTCTACCATTTCTAAAAATTTTGGAAAAGTTTTTAATGCCCGATCTGGTTTTAAAATTTTAAAATCATCGGCAAAAGCTGCGCTATTTGAAGCAACTATCGCTTGACTATGCCTTATTGCTTCTTTGACGCCTGTAATACTAATATTTTTGTAAAAAACAACTGCCTGAAAATCAGTTAATTCCATTAAAGCCAAAAGTCCTTCTCTGGTCTCAAGATTTCTATTATTAGAAAATTCTTTCAGTGATTTTCCTACTAAGTAAGGATGACGAGGACTATGAGAAATTAATACTTCTTCTCCTCTTAATCGCGGTAATTCTTTAATAATTTTTTCTCTAATATCTGGATTTTTTAAATTTTCTTTTATATTTTTTTCACCACCTCTTAAAGCCCAGATAGGTAAAAATGTTGAAATCGCCACTGTACTAGTAGAAAATGGATAAATATCAAAATAAATTTCTGCATTATTTAAATTTTCGTTAATTAATTCAAGAGCTTTTTCATAGTCTTTTTTATAACCGATAAGAGGTCGAAAATGATTAATTAAAGTTTTTATTTTTAAATCTTTAGTTAAATTTATAGCTTCATTAACAGAAAGAAGAAGTCCTTTTTTTTCGTCACGTAAATGCATTGCGTTTAAAGCACCATATTTAGCAACAACAGAAAGTAAAGATTTTATTTCTTCATACGAAGTATCTATTCCTTCTTTATAACTTAAGCCAAACGACAGGCCAAACGCTCCTTCTCTAAAACATCTTTCAAGAATTGTCTTAAAAACATTAATTTCATTTTTTGTTAAATCTCTAAATTCATCACCAATTAAATCTCTTTTAATAGTGGAATGTCCAACTAATGTTCCAAAATTTACACCCAAAGGCTTTCTTGACAATACATTAAGAAACTCACCAACTGTTTTCCAGTCAACATTAATTGAATTAATATCTGACCAGTTTTTTATAACGTCTAAAGATCCATAAATTAAAGGAGCTAAGGAAGTTCCACAATGACCACCAATAATAGTAGTTACTCCTTGCAAAAGAAAGTCTTTTTGAGAAGGATTAGAAAAAATTGTTAAATATCTATCAGAATCGTTATCAATATCAATAAAGCCAGGCGCTAAATAAGAGCCTAAACCATCAATGATTTCGTCTGCTCGATAATTAGGAAAACTACCTATCGCAAAAATTTTATCATTTTTGATTAAAACATCAGCTTTCACCGGTGCACGTCCAGTACCATCAATCATATTTACGTTTTTAATAAGAATAGCCATATCAAATAAAATTTAGATAAAGCTTTTTATAAATATCTCGCTAAGAAAAATATTATCAAACCTAAGGCGCAAAAAACAGCAGAAATAATCCAAAATCGCATTGTTACTTGGCTTTCAGGCCAGCCGCGTGCTTCAAAATGATGATGAATTGGCGTTGAAAGAAAAACCTTCTTTTTAAAAAATTTCTTGCTTATTAATTGAATAATAACTGAAATAGTTTCCAAAACAAGAATAAATGCAAAAAATGGAAGCAAAAATGCAGTATTAGTTAGCATTGCCATCACTCCTAGTGTAATACCTAAAGACATTGAACCTGTATCTCCCATAAAAAATCTAGCTGGATAAATATTAAACCAAAGAAAAGCTAAAAGTGATCCAATAAGAACAGAAGAAAACGCGGCTAAATCATAACGATGCAGAGCAAAAGCAACAACTGTTAGCGATCCAAAAGCAAAAAGTGAAACGCCACCTAAAAGTCCATCAAGACCATCAGTTTCATTTGCAGAAAAAGCTGAAGCGATAATTACAAACATAAAAAATGGAAAATACCAACCATCAATTTGAACATTGCCAATAAAAGGGACATAAAGCGTTGTCCATTCTAGTTTAAAATAAAACCACCAGGCACCAATTGCTGAAATAATTGTATAAATAATTAATTTATGAGAAATTTTTAATCCGCCGCCTTTAGGCCCAATTTTTAAAATACCTAAAAGATCATCAATTAATCCTATGATAGCGGCAAAAAATAAAGCTGCTAAAGGTAAATAAGTTTGAGCTCGATCAACAAAATTTAAATATTTGAAAAATCCATCAAAAAAATGATTTAGAATAAAAAACAATAAAGCTAAAAATAAAACCGTTCCCCAAATTATAACACCGCCCATTGTTGGTGTGCCTTCTTTCTTTTGATGGAATTGAGCGAATACCGGAGCTGACTCACTAGTCCTAATTTGCTTCCCTAATTTATGTTTATGTAAAAAACGATCAAAAATAGGGATAAAAATTAGAACAGTTAGAAAGCTAATTCCTCCTAAAGTTAAAATTCTAATTAATTGAGTAGTGGGCATAGTTAATAATTTTCAATTTTCTCCTTTTACGATCTTTAATTTTAAAAATTGATAATTAAAAGATTTGAAGATTAAAAGATTAATTTTTCAATCAAGATTAATTTTTCAATTTTGCAATTATTGTAATTCCTTTAATAACATTTTTGTATCTCCAAATCTATCGTTGCTTCCTAAAACAATAATTAAAAGTGGGCCGCGGCCAAAAGGATCATCAAAAAGAGATATTAAATTCTCTTTTGATTCATTAATAAATCCAGTTTTTCCGCCAAGAAAAATTTTTTGACCCGTGAACTCATTGATGTTGTATATTTTTTTAATTTTTCCACTTTGAATTTCTGTAATTGAAAAAGATTTTTCTTTAGTTAAATCGAAAATTTCTCGATGATGAAAATAAATATAATCAACCAATTTTGCCAAGTCATTAGCCGTTGATTGGTTTAAAAACGAAACTCCAGTTGGATCAACAAATTTTGTTTCAGTCATTTTTAACTCCGCCGCTTTCTTATTCATTGCTGAAACAAAATCTTTTTCTGCTCCATAAGATTCCGCTAAAGCCATAGCAGCGTCATTGCTTGATAATAAAAGCATTGCCTTTAATAAATCGCCGTTTCTATAAATCTCGCCAGATTTAAAATCACCGCTGGTCCCCGGCTGACTAACTGCATTCTCACTTAATTTAACTTTAGCATCTAAATCAAGATTTTCTACAGCAATTAATGCTGTCATTAATTTTGTCAGTGAAGCAATAGGCCAACGATTTTCCGCTTTAACTTCTTTTAACGGCGTATTGGTATTTAAAAGTTTAACTAAAACTATTTGAGCAGAAATAGTTGATTGAGAATTTGATGCGTTAATAGCAGAAGAAGAAATTGCATTATTTGATAAAACCGCTGGTTCTTTTGCGGTAGTTTCTGTTTTATTTATTGTAGGTTTTTCATCTACAATAGGGGTTTCGGCTGCTACGTCAGTCGGCTTCATCTGATTAATAATTAAAGCTTGATTATTTCGCTTTGAAAACATTCCTCCATTATTAGGATTTGTTAAAAAAATAGAAGCTAAAATAACGATAGCTAAAAAAAGCCCTTGTTGTTTCATCCCTTGCATAACTAAAATTTACCAAATTAAAGGCTAAATGTCTACAATAAATTATAAGATTGAAAAATCGAAAGATCGAAAGATTAAAAGATTTTTTAAAAAGTAAATAGCTCTAATTTATTCTTCGCTAATTTTGTTATGTTTTTTAATAATCCATTTAACAAATTGCAGAATTAACAGTATAGCTCCTCCTAATAAAACAAATAAAAGAAAAGGATGTACAAGAGTTAATAGAAAAACTAAAGTAACAAGTGCATTTATCGTACGACTCATCCAACCCCCTAAAATAAAAAGTACGCTTAAAAGTATAGCATAAACCAATATAATTCTAGATAAAAGACGTTGAATCTGCCCTATCTGTTTAATTCTTTCTTTTGCATAACTTTTTGTTTCTCCTTCAAGGCCTTTTTGAGGTTTTTTTCTTAGACAATTTATTGCTATTAAAACAAAACCCAAGAAAAAAAGAATTACCGGCATTAGAAGTAGAAAGACTCCAATAGAAGAAAGAAACACTGTTGAGCTCTCGAAAAAATATTCTTTCAGAAGAATAAGAAGAAGAATAAAAGGAGAACACAGACACAAAATAATTCCTATAATTAATAAGAGCCTATTCTCCTTATCTTTTTTATTTTTATCTTCTTCTATCTCAGACATATAAATAAATATACAATAGAATAAATTAAATGTCTATAACAAACTGAAAAATGAAATTATTAACGCATCATCTAAAAGAAAATATTTTTTATGTAGTTAAAAATTATTTCTGTGTCTTTTTTTGCGTCTTCTGAATTTAAAACGATAATAGAAATTGGTCGCTTATTTCCATCTTTATTAACTTCAAAAACTGAAATCATTGATTCTTTGCCTGCTTGAGATTTTCCCCAAACACCGCCAAAAAATTCAGGGACATCAATTTTATTTAAATTTTCTAAATCAGAAAAAATTGGCTGGCGATAAGAAGAATAATCAATCTTTTGAGAAGTTAATTTATAAATGAAACTTCTATTATTATAAACATATTTTGAAAGAAGAAATAAATCTTCCGCGTTAGAAGCGTTTCCCTCCCCTTCTCTTAAGGCATCTTCAAAATTAGAATTTTCCATTCCAATAGCTCTTGCTTTTTCGTTCATTAGCTCTATAAACCTTTCTTTGCCAACTTGATTTATTAAAATTTCTGCTGCATCGGGCGACGATTCTAACAAAAATAAATGTAGAAGATCATAAAGAGAAACTTTTTGTCCTACTTTTAAATGTGAATTTTCTCTAGAGATGAGATTGCTTTGTCTTATAGTTAAAGTTTTTTCTAAATTAATATAATCTAGTGTAACCAGTGAAGACAAAAGTTTAGAAGCTGATGGCGCTGATAAATTTTCTTTAGGAGATTTTTCAAAAAAAACAAAATTATTTTTAATATCAGTAGCTAAATAATTAGTTGTTGTTAAACCAGGAATTTTTTGCTGATATTCAAAATTATCTTCTTTAAAATTCGTTTCAAACACTAATACAGGTTCGCCTATGCTTGTAATTTCATAAATATCTTTAGCATCGCTTTCTGCCAATCTAACGCACCCTCCTGAATAAGCTGAAGAAACCTTTGTGCCATTAGGATAATAAGGCCAGCCGTGAATAAAAAAATTTCCTTGGAAAGCCATTGCCCAATCAAAATAAACTCCAGCAAAAGAAGAATAATGTTTTCTTTCTTTTGATTCAATTTTATAAATGCCTGCTGGTGTTTCCCACCAAGAGCCTTCTTTTCCTTTTGCTAAAATAGGAACTGTCTTGACAAGTCGGCCGCCAATATAAGCCTCTAGTTTCATTGAAGATAGATCCATTAAGAGAAAAGTGGCTTTTTGATTAATTAAATTATCAACGGCTTTTTGAAAATAATCTGGATTGGCAAATATCGACTGGCTGCCATATTGCAAATTAAATACAGTACCATTATTTTGAGGCAAGGAAAGATTATAGTTATAAATTTTTTTATTGAAAAAAACTATCCAGCCGACAAATCCGCCTATTAAAATAATAATTACCATCAAAAACATCCAAAAAGAAATTTTTTTCTGTAAAAGATTTCTCATAAAAAAATATAATCTGAATAAATTAAATTATATCAAACGACATAAAAAAATTTTACTACATGCTCTCATATATATTTTTTGGATCCCAAAGCATCCAGCCATCAGATATCCCTGCATCATAAACTGCTTGAATTTCCTTTTTAACCATTTCTTTAGTATAAGTAGCACCTAGATCAAAATCTTGTAACCAAGGACGAAGTTTGGCTAATGGTTTTACAGAACATTTCGGAAACGTACTAATCGTAGAACTTGAAGTTGTAGAGGTAATAGACGCCGTAGTTGTTGAATGTTGACCATCAAACAAATTACAATTTTTTAATCTTTCTAGCGCTATTTCCATAGAATATTTTATCACTTCGTAAGGATAAGAAGCAGGATTTTTATAGCCAAGAAATCCAGAGGCATAATGGCTTGGATAAACCATCGGACAGACGAAATCAAAATATTGATAAGCATTTTCTATAACTTGACCAATACCTAAATCGCCATTATTAACTGTTGCTAAACCAAAAAGATCAGCAGAAATTTTGTTACCTTTTAACTGTTCTCTAAGGTAGGCAAAAAATTTTTTAATTACATCACTTTTTTCTTCTGTATTGGTTTGCGTCTTTTGCCAAACTGGAAAAAATAAATCAGATAAATTTCCGTCCGAAGGAAATCGAACATAATCAAAATTAATTTCATCAAATCCCCTGCTAATTGCATCTTTAGCTATCGAAATATTATAATCCCAAACTTCTTTTGAAGCTGGATCCATCCAAGATAATCCCTTGCTGTCTTTCCATATTGCTCCTGTTGATCTAGATTTTACTGCTAAATCAGATCTTGCTTTTGCTAAAAC
>CAYXLL010000010.1:0-10510 GCA_964465875.1 uncultured Candidatus Saccharibacteria bacterium | reverse complement strand
TGTAACGGCTAGCACGAGTCCTTTGGGAGGATTTAGTCCGGGTTCGAATCCCGGCTCTCCGACAATATGAAAATGAAAAAATTTCCTCAACTTGACATTGCTCTAAAGCAGAATAAAATTTCGCGAGCAGCTTATAAAAATATCCTTCTTTGGCTTAGCGATAAAAAATATAAAGAATTTTGGGAAGAACTTCAAGATTTAATAAATAATAATCAATGGGAAAAATTAAACGATGCTTTTTCAAAAGATCTTCCTTTTGGTACTAATGGCAGAAGAGGAAAAGTTGGCATTGGTTCAAACAGAATAAATAAAATTACTATTGGCGAAACAGCACAGGGGCTAGCTGATTATTTAAAAAATCACTCTAACAAAAAAATAGTTGTGTCTTTTGATGTTCGTCTTACTTCAGAAGTTTTTGCTCATTATGTAGCGTCTATTTTCGCGGCTAATGGATTTTTGGTTTATATTTTTGATGGACCTCGGCCAACACCAGAACTTTGTTTTGCTCTTAATTATTTAAACGCAGTAGCTGGAATTATGATTACTGCTAGCCATAATTTACCGCAAGACAACGGCATCAAAATTTATTTTCAAAATGGCGCTATTCTTTCTGAAGAATCATCAGAAATAATTAAATTTGCGAAAAAAACCAAAGAAATTTCAGAAATTGATTTTATTCAAGCAAAAGAAGATAAAAAAATAAAAATTATCGGCAAAGAAGTAGACGAATCTTATATCAACTCAGTAATAAGTGAATCTTTAGACAGAAGACAGAGATCAGCAAAAATTGTTTATTCGCCTCTTCATGGCACTGGCATTAAAAGCGTCCTACCAGTTTTACAAAAGGCCGGCTTTAAAAATGTTTTTTTAGTTGAAGAACAAGCCGAGCAAAATGGAAATTTTCCAACACTTAAAAATAACAAGCCAGATCCTCAATTAGAAGAATGTGCGGAAATGACCATTAAGAAATGTAGGGAAGTAGAAGCGGATCTAGGAATTTTTTCTGATCCGGATGCTGATCGTTTAGGCGCCGTCATAAGAAATAATGAAGGTCAATATATTTTTTTGAACGGTAATCAAATAGCCAGCCTTTTAGGGTTTTTTATTTTAGATTTTTATAAACGTCAAAAAAAATTAAAACCTGAAAATTACATTGTTAAAACTTTAGTGACTACGGATTTACTTTCTGATTTAGCCGATTATTTTGGCGTTAAAATTTACGGCGATTTATTAGTTGGCTATAAATATATTATTAATAAAATTAATAAAACCGGACCGCAAGATTGTCTTTTTAGCGCTGAAGACACTAATGGTTTTTTGAAAGGAAATTATACTAAAGACAAAGATGCGGCGATTACTGCTTTGCTTCTTTGCGAATATGCGTCATTTTTGAAAAATCAAAGAAGAAATTTAATCTGGCAATTGGATAATTTATATCGTCAATTCGGACTTTATTTAGAAAAAAGTTATCAAATTAATGTTAGCGGCCAACCTGGAATGGAAAAAATAGAAAAAATAATGAAAAATTTAAGGCAAAAATCGCCAAAAGAAATTTTAGGAGAAAAAATAATAAAAACTGAGGATTATTTTATTAAATCAAATTCTGACTCTAATGTTTTAGTTTTTTATCTATCAGAAGACGGAAAAAATAAAATTATTATTAGGCCTTCCGGCACTGAGCCAAGTCTTAAAGTTTATACTAATCTTTATAAAAAAGTTGACAAAAAAATTTCTGACGAAGATTTAGACAAAGAAAAATTTGCTCTTCGGATAAAATCGCAAAAAATATTAGAATTTTTCGAAAAGAAATATTTTTAAAAATTAGATTAAGTTTATGGTTAATTTTGAAGAGTTTCAAAAAATTGATTTAAGAGTGGCGAAAATAATTTCAGCAGAAAGAGTTGAGAAATCAGAAAAACTTTTGAAATTAGAAGTTGATCTTGGCGAAGAAAAAAGGCAAATTATTGCCGGCATTGGAAAAGTTTATAATCCAGAAGATTTAATTGATAAAGAAATTGTAATAGTGGCAAATTTAGAGTCGCGAAATTTAATGGGCTTAGAGAGCCAGGGGATGCTGTTGGCAGCAGACCTAGAAGGGAAGCCAGTTATTTTAATGCCAGAAAAAGATGTTCCGCCGGGCGCAAAAATCAAATGAATAAAAAATTATCAAGAAGTTTTTATACCAAGCCAACATTAGAAGTAGCGCAAAATCTTTTAGGAAAATATATTGTTAGAAAAATCGGTTCTAAGAAAATTATTGGAAAAATTATTGAAACAGAAGCATATATTGGACCAAAAGATAAAGCATCTCATGCTTTTAGGGGAAAAATTACTCCAAGAAATAGAATTGAATATCTTATTGGCGGCAAGATTTATATTTATTTAGTTTATGGAATGTATTGGCAGTTAAATATTACTACAAGTTTGGCTGGAAAGCCGGAATGCGTTCTTATTAGAGCCATAGAGCCAGTAGCGGATAATAAAGTTATAAATCAAGACCTTAAATTAACAAACGGACCAGGGAAATTATGTCATTATTTAAAATTAGATAAATCATTTTACGGAGAAGATTTAACAGAAAGTAAAAGAATTTGGCTGGAAGACCGCGGAGAAAAAATAAAGCCATCTCAAATTTCCGCTACTTCTCGCATTGGCATTGATTACGCTGGTCCCTATTGGAGCCGCCGCAAATGGCGTTTTGTGCTAAAACCTTAAAAATAGCCAAAATTTTTTAGAAATGGAAAAACCGCTTAAATGTGATAAAATAAAAAATATGAAAGAAAAGCATAAAATTAAAGATTATTAAAATATTAACATTCAAGAAATTTATTACAAAACGCTTAGATGTCTAAATATTCTAAAAAAACAAAAAATCTTTATGGCACTAATGGGGGTGCGCCGTTTCCTATAAGCAGATCAGCAATTGATCTTTTTTTAGAGTGTCGGCGATGCTTTTATTTAGATAAAAAGCTTGGCTTAGCAAGGCCGAGTATGCCGGGTTGGGCTTTAAATAGCGCGGTTGATCAGTTGTTAAAAAATGAATTTGATATTTTAAGAAAAAATGGCGAAACACACGCATTGATGAAAAAATATGGCATTGAAGCAGTGCCTTTTAACCATCCTGATTTTCCTATCTGGCAAAATTCTTTTAGGGGCGCTTCAGTGATACATAAAAAAACTAATTTAAGAATTTACGGAGCAATTGACGATATTTGGATTAATAAAAAGAAACAAGAAATTTATGTTGTTGATTATAAATCAACTAGCACGGTTCAGGAGATTTCTTTAGATGATGAATATAAAAAGGGCTATAAAAAACAAATGGAAGTTTATCAGTGGATTTTTAGGCAGATGGGTTTTAAAGTTTCTAAAATTGGCTATTTTGTGTTTGCTAATGCTATGAAAAATTTGCCAAAATTTGACGGGAAATTGGAATTTGAAGTTTCTATTGTGTCTCATAAAGGCGATGATTCTTGGGTTGAACCTACTATCTTTGAGATAAAAAAGTGTCTTGAATCGAACAAAATTCCTCTTCCTAATGAAGATTGTAAATATTGCGCTTATATAGAAGCAGTTGAAAAAGAATTAAAATAATTTGTCGGATTTATTAAATAGGTTTGGGTCCTCTTTAATTTAGTCGGGGTGCTGGGAGTTGAACCCAGGCCACTGACTCCCGAAGCCAGCGTACTACCGTTATACTACACCCCGGTTTTTCTTTCTATTTTTGCTCCTAATTTTTTAAATTTTTCTTCTATTTTTTCATATCCTCTATCAATTTGATAGACGTTGTCAATGGTGCTTTTTCCAGAAGCAGTTAAAGCGGCTAAAATAAGCGCGGCGCCGCCTCGCAGGTCATAAGTTTTTATATTTTTACCGTAAAGTTTTGTTGGTCCGAAAACCAGAGCGCGGTGAGGATCGCAGAAAATTACTCGTGCGCCCATTTGATTTAATTCCTCTAAATATTTTAATCGTCCTTCAAAAAGGGGATCGTGAATTAAAGTTACGCCGTCGGCCTGAGTTGCTAAAACGCCAAAGTTGCATTGAAGATCAGTGGGAATGCCAGGATATGGCATAGTTTGAATTTTTTGTACAGCTTTTAATTTTTTTTGACCATCGGCAATAATTCCATCTTTTTCAATTTCAAAATTCATACCAAAATCTTTCAGTTTTTTTAAGACTAGATCTAAATGATATGCTTTCGCGTTTTTCACTTTGAATTTACTTTTTGTAATGCCAGCTAAAATTAGATAAGTGCCAGCTTCAGTTGGATCATAAATTATTTGATAATCAAAGCCATTTAATTTTTTCTTTCCTTTGATTTCAATTTGGTGTGGCTCTTTAACATTAATTTCTACTCCCATTTTTTTTAAAACTGCAATTAAATCCATTACATGAGGCTCAAGAGCGGCAATTTTTATAATTGTTTTTTGAGGGATAAGAGAAGCGGCTAATAAAATATTTTCTGTAGCAGTAACGGAAAATTCTGGCAAAACAATCTCAGCTGCTTTTGTCTTTTTGAGTTTAAAATTAAATTTATTTTCTACTTCTTTTATTTCTGCGCCAAGCTCGCTAAACCCTTCAAGATGGGCATCAATTGGACGATTGCCGATAAGGCATCCACCAGGCTGGAAAAGGGAAGTTTCTTTGAATCTTGAAAGAAGTGGTCCAACAAATAGAATAGAAGAGCGAAGTTTTCCAACTAAATTTTTATCAAGAGCGTAGGGATTAATATTTTTTGCTTGAACTTTTATCTCTCTTTCTCCTAGCCAATCAATTTTTGCACCTAAATCTTTAAGAATTTCGATCATTCTAAAAATATCTTCCACTAAAGGAAGGTTTTTTATAATGCAAGATTTTTCTGTCAAAAGGGTGGCAGCCAAAATTGGAGTAGTTGCATTTTTAGACCCAGAAACTTCTATTTCACCCTTTAATTTATTTTGTCCTTTTATTTCAAAGATTTCAGCCATTTTAAAATTTTTTATTTTACATAAAATTTTCTTTTCATTTCGTTTTCAACGCCTGAGTCAAATTCTTCTTTTTTTTCTTCAGCTGATTTGGCTAATTTTTCTAATTCCCATTCTTTTAATTTTCCTAATTCTAAAATTCTTTCTTTTAATTTTTCTTCATCGTTTTTTTTCGGATCATCTAAAACTTCTTCTAATAAAATTGAAAGAATCCAGCCAATTTTTGGCCCAGGCTTAATATTTAAAATTTGCATAACATCATTACCATTAACTTTCAGCATTTTTGGCGAAATAGGATCGTGCTTAACCTTTTCAATCATATAAAGTAGATGTCGTAACTTGTAAGGAACGGCTTTTGGTACGCCAGAACCAATTCTGTCGGCTTCTCTAACTTTTATTAGATCATCAACGTTTTCTGGCCCAACTCGACGTAGAAATCTTCTTACACCGGCTTCAGTGACCTCACCAACATTATAATAAAATAAATGGTAACGAACGAGATGAACAACTTTTTCAGTGATTTCTTTTGGAAAATGCAGTCGATCTAAAATTTTTTCTGTCATTTTAGCACCAACAATTTCATGGCCATAAAAAGTCGCATTTTGTCCTTCGCCTCTTTTCGTTTTTGGTTTTCCAATGTCATGAAAAAGACTGGCTAATCTTACTTCTAAAGAATAATTTTTAGAAGCAGCGTAATCTAATGATCTTACGCTATGCTCAAAAACTTCATAAATATGGTGTTTGTTTTGAGAAACTCCAACACTTTTAGAGAGCTCAGGGACGATATAGGGGAGTAAATTAAGTTCAGCCAATAATTTTATTCCTTTCGCTGCATTTTCGCTCATTATTATCTTTATAAATTCATCCCTGATTCTTTCTTTGGCAATAATTTGTAGAAGCGAAGATTGCTTTTTTATTGCTTCTTTTGTTTTTTTCTCGATTTTGAAATTAAGTTCAACTGCAAATCTAACAGCTCTTATTAAGCGAAGAGCATCTTCATTAAACCTTTCTTCAGGATTGCCGACAGTTTCAATTAATTTTAATTTTAAATCAATTTGTCCATTGTAAGGATCAATAATTTGCAAATTGCTAATAGCAAATGACAAATTGCTGTTTTTACGTTCTTTGCTGTTTGCTATTTGCAGTTCCAAGGCCATTGCGTTAATTGTAAAATCTCGACGCGATAAATCTTCTTCTATTGTTTTAGCAAATTTAATTTCGTCAGGATGGCGTTTGTCAGTATATTTTCCTTCCAATCTAAACGTGGTTATTTCTACTATATTTAATTCTGGTTTAAATTGATTATTGTTTTGGTTTATATTAGTATTGTTTTCGTTTGATTTGTAACCTGTTTTTACTGCAACAGTGCCGAATTGATTTTCGTAAATACTATCTGGAAAAATTTTTTGAATTTCTGAAGGAGTCGCATTGGTGGTGATATCCCAATCTTTTGGTGCTTTTTTTAATAATATATCTCTTACGCAGCCACCAACGAAATAAGCTGCATAGCCAGCTTCTTTTAGTTGAGAATAAATCTTAAGAATTTCTGAAGGAATTTCTATATTTTTTATTTGAGTCATAAAACTATTATACAATGAAATTAAGGTTTATTAAAATCTTTAATTATTGAAAATAAATTATTTAAAATAGTTTACAAAAAATGAAATAAATTATACTATAAATAAAGATTTTGCGCCCGTAGCTCAACTGGATAGAGCGTGTGGCTTCGGACCACAAGGTTTCGGGTTCAAATCCTGACGGGCGCGCTTTCTCCGCCCCTAGCTCAATTGGCAGAGCAGCTCCCTCTTAAGGAGAAGGTTCTGGGTTCGACTCCCAGGGGGCGGACAAAATAAAAAATCCTGAATTTTTCTTTCAGGATTTTTTTTATTCAAATTTAATTTTAAGTTTTTTAGCCTTTTGTCTATTAACTTTTGGTAGAACAATTTTCAAAACTCCATTTTTTAAAGAAGCTTGAGCTTTATCTGGATCTATTTCTTCTGGAAGAATTATTGATCTAGAAAATCTTCCCCAATAACACTCTTGGTATAAATAATCTTTTTCATCAACTTTTTCTACTTTTTCTCGTTTCCCTCTAATCGAAATAGAATCTGAAGTGATAGAAATATCTAGATCTTCAGGATTTACACCAGCAACTGCTGATTCAATAATAATTGACGTTGGCGTTTGATAAACATCAACCATTAAAGATCCTTCTACTTCTTCAAAAACATCTAATTCTGTCTCTGTATTTTGCTCTTCAAAAATTAATTTTGGTTCTTCTGTCTTTTTATCTATTGTAGAAGAATTATTATTTTTATTTTTAATTTTAGGTTTTCTGACAAAAGATGGCTCTTTTTTTTCAGCCTTTTCAGTTTCTTCGTCAAATCCTAATAATTTTGCAAAAAACTCTTTTTGATCGTCGTCAGGCATGTTATTGATTATACCTTCTTAATTTATCGAAATCTATTAATACAAAAAATGTAACAATACTTAAAAATATAATAGGATAAATTATTATACTTTCATAAGATAGTATAAGATAATTAAAGAAAGCATGCAAGAGGGAAGCGATAACTAAGCCGTAAAAGATAAATTTTTTTGGTTGGTAGCGTAAAATTCCTTTTGCCCACCAGAAACCGATAATTGCTGAACAGAGGCTATGGAGAAGAGTAGCGCCAATAAAGCGGAAAATAGTGGCACTAATTATTTCGCTTAAAATAAAACTCCCAGACGACGAAGAGATGATGCTAAAATTAATTGCTAAATTTTCAAAAGTAGCAAAACCTAGGGCGGCAGTGATTAAATAAACCATTGCATCTGTTGGTTCATCAAAATAAGGACTGTTATTAATCGAAGAAAAAACGCAAAAAAATTTAACGATTTCTTCAATTGCCGCCATTATTAAAAGCGATAAAATAGTGTAATTTTTAATTGCCGGAGTATTTACTAATTTTGTTAAGCCGTATTCAATTAATAAAGACAAAAAAGCAGCAATTAATCCTGATAAAAAAGTTAAAACAAGTAATTTTTTTGGTTCAGGATGGAGGTCTTCTTTATAAAAGAAAATTAACCAAACAAAACTGGGAAGTAATCCTATGATTAGGGTAAAAATAATTAATGCCATTGTTCTACTAATAATAGTTTAGCGGATTTTTTCGGCTTTATATTTTGATAAATTTCTTCAGTAACAAATGGCATAAAAGGATGGATCATTTTTAATGATTCTAAAAGAACGTAAGATAAAATTTTTTGCGTGTTTTTTTGTTCTTTATTGTTTGCCATTTGTTTTTTACTTTTTTCGATGTAGATATCGCAAAAATCGTGCCAGAAAAAATTATAGACAGTATGGAGTGCTTGGCCAAATCGAAAGTTTTCAATATCTTTTTCAATAGATTTTTTAGTTTTTTGAAGTTGACTTAAAATTCTTCTATCGGCTTTAGTTAATCTTTTAATTTTTGATTTTGAATTTATTTTAGATTTATGGCTTAAGATTTTGGATTTTTCGCTTTGGGTTAATACAAAGCGGGCGGCATTCCAAATTTTATTAGCAAATTTTTTACCAGCAATTACTGCTGCTTCATCAAAGCGAATATCTTGTCCTCCCATTGATTGCCAAATTAAACCAAAACGTAGGGCATCAGCACCAAAATTTTCAATAATATTTAAAGGATCAACGCCTGTGCCTTTACTTTTTGACATTCTTTTTCCTTCTTTGGTTAAAATAGTGGCATGAATGAAAACTTTTTTAAACGGTGGCTTCCCCATAAACTCCATGCCGGAAAAAATCATTCTAGCCACCCATAAATTAAGAATATCTCTAGCTGTGATCAATACTGAACTAGGATAAAATTCTTTTAGATCTTTTTTTGATAGTGAAGCAAATGGCCAGAGGGCTGAAGAGAACCATGTATCTAAAACATCAGTTGATTGTTTCATTTCGCATTTTCCGCAAATCGGACATTTTTTCGGTTTTTCTAAAGAAACGACGAAATAATTGTTGTTAATTTTGCATTTTGCATTTTGATTTTTACATTCTTCCATTTTAGTTTGGCAAAAATAAACAGGAAGCTGGTGTCCCCACCAAATTTGTCTTGAAATGCACCAATCTTTAACATTATTAAGCCAATCGAAGTAAATTTTTTCAAAATTTTTAGGAATAATTTTTACTTTTTCGGACTTAACTGCTTGAATGGCCATTTTTTTAAGTTCATCCATTTTTAAAAACCATTGGAGACTTAAGATCGGTTCTAGCTTAGTATGACAGCGATAGCATAAACTGGCGTTATGAGTATAATCTTCTATTTTTTCTATTAAATTAAGTTTTTCTAGATCATCAATAACTTTTTGCCGGCATTCATTTACTGTGAGCCCTTTATAATTTTCTCCGGCTTCTTCGGTCATTAAAGCGTTTTCGTTAATAACTTGATGAAAAGTTAAATTATGTCTTTGAGCGATTTCTGCATCAACTAAATCATGAGCTGGCGTGACTTTAACTGCGCCAGTGCCAAAATTTTTATCAACTGCTCTATCAGCTATAATTGGGATTTCTCTATTTTTTAACGGTAGAATTACTTTTTTACCAATTAAATTTTTATATCTTTCGTCAGTTGGATTTACTGCTATTGCGGCATCACCAAGCATTGTTTCGGGTCTTGTAGTCGCCACAACGATATAGTTTTGATTTTTGATTTTTGAATTTTGAATTTCTATTGGGTATCTAATGTACCATAATTTTGTTTTTTCTTCTTGATATTCTACTTCAAGATCTGAAAGACTGGTTTGACATCTTGGACACCAATTTATTACTTTTTCGCCACGATAAATCCAGCCTTTTTTATAATAGTGGATAAAGGCTTTAAGAACTGTTTCTGAATAATCTTTGTCTAAAGTAAAACGTAATCGCGACCAATCACAAGAAACACCTAATTTTTTAAATTGATCTAAAATAATTGAGCCGTATTTATTTTTCCATTGCCAAACTTGTTCAATAAATTTTTCTCTTCCTAAATCAAATCGTGTTTTTCCTTCTTTTTTTAATTCTTTTTCTACTACGTTTTGAGTAGCAATGCCAGCATGGTCAATGCCTGGTAACCAAGCAGTTTTTTTGCCTTGCATTCTATTAAATCTTATTAAAATATCAGGGATAGCAGCATCTAGAGCATGACCTATATGAAGCGAACCAGTAATATTTGGTGGCGGCATTAAAATTGTATAATTTTTATTTTTTGATTTACTTTTAGGTTTCACTTTATCAGGATTAAAAAAGCCTGATTTTTCCCAAAGCTTATAAATTTTTGGTTCAACTTCTTTTGGGTTATATGGTTTATCAAACATATTTTTATGACTAATAATTATTAAGGAATCGTGACTGGTAGGCAGAGATTATTAGTTGTAGATTTATGGCAGTAAATAATCATTAATTTCGATTCGTTAGTAAAATTCAACTTATCGCTCCTTGCTTATAGCCACTAAGTTATTTGGCTTCAATATAAATATCAATTTTTCCTGCTTCATTAATTTCAAGATTGTACGGAAAATTAATTTCA
>CAYXLL010000009.1:0-10735 GCA_964465875.1 uncultured Candidatus Saccharibacteria bacterium | reverse complement strand
TATCTTTTTACAAATTAATTTCTTAAAATCTAAAACTCAACCTAGAATATTGTAAGATTAGAAAATCCACGTATCTATTATTACTTCACTGTTATGCTATAGCATAACAGTGATTTTATCATCTTTAATCGTGTTGCTATGGTTAATCATAGCAACCTAATATATCTAAACTACAAGTAAGTGTTGTGCTATAGCACAACACTCAAAAAAACAGAAAGAAGAAGTTTTGAATTATTTTATCAATTGTTAATTTTCAATCAATTTTCAATTCTTCAATTGATGTTTGAGTTTTGAATTTTGAAATTGTTTAGAGATTAGGGTTTAGAGTTTAGAATTTTTTATATTTATACATAATGCCTAATACATAATTCATGGCTGTGATAATTGTAGGCCTATACAAAGACTTGATTTTCTAACAATTTCTGGTAGAATATAAAAATTGCATTACTACTATGATAAAACAAAATCACCAGGAAAATTTTTCTCGCGGGGCTTCGTCACTAGATCAATTATTTAAACTTAATTCAGCTACTAATTATTTAAGAGAAGGCGATGTTATCGAAGCAAAACTACTGAAAAAACAACCAGCAATCTGTTTTTTTGATTTAGGTGCATTTGGTACCGGCATTATTTATGGGATTGAACTTATTAATGCTAAGCATCTTTTAAAGGATGCAAAAATTGGCGATGTTTTTCCAGCTAAAGTCATTGAGCTAGAAAATGAAGATGGTTATGTCGAACTCTCGCTGGTTAACGCTTCTCAACAAAAAGATTGGCAGGAATTAAAACAATTAAAAGAAAACGGTGAAACTTTTGAGGTAGAAATAACTGGCGCCAATAGCGGAGGATTAATGACAGAAATTAAAGGCGTAAAAGCTTTTCTGCCAGTTTCTCAACTTTCACCCTCTCATTATCCCCGAGTTGAAAACGCTGATAAGAACAAAATCCTTGAAGAGCTTAAAAAATTAACAGGTCAAACTTTAACTGTAAAAATTATCGATCTTAATCAAAAAGCCAATAAAGTTATTCTTTCTGAAAAAGAAGCAACAGGAAATATTGATAACGAAGCTTTTAAAAAAAACTCTGTTGGCGATGTAGTAGAAGGGATAATTTCTGGAATTGCTGATTTTGGCGCTTTCTTTAAATTTAGTGATAATCCTAATTTAGAGGGTTTAATTCATATTTCAGAACTCTCTCATAGATTAGTAGAAAATCCTAAAGATATCGTTAAAATTAATGATGTGGTTAAAGCAAAAATAATTGAAATTAAAGATGGCCGAATTTCTTTATCTTTAAAAGCTCTTCAACCTAACCCATGGGATGAAGTTAAAGAAAAATACAAAGAAGGGCAAGAAGCTACCGGGACAGTCCATAGTTTTAATCCATTTGGAGCAATTGTCGATCTAGATCTAAACATTCAAGGGTTAATTCATGTCTCAGAATTTGGTAGCATAGAAGAGATGAAAAAGACATTAGAAGTTGACAAATCTTACCAATTTATAATTTCTTCAGTTAAGCCAGAAGAAAAAAGAATAATACTTAAGTTAAAACGTTAAACTTAAATTATTTATGCGTTCTTTTGGAAAAAATTTTTTTATAGTAATAAATATCCTATTGGCAATAGCGCTAATTTTTGCGTTGTTTGCTGAATTTCAAAAACAGATTGAAACAATTTCACTTGATGAATTAGCCAATAAAATTAATAATCATGAAATTTCTCAAATTACGGTAAACGGTAACGATCTTTTGATTAAACTAAAAGATGGTCAATTAGCTCTTTCTAAGAAAGAACTAGAAACCAGTCTTTCAGAAACTTTGACAAATTATGGCGTTGATTCTGCAGCCCTAAAAGAAGTCAAGCTAGAAATTAAGGAAGCATCTGGTTTTAAATATTGGGCTGGCATTTTAATTCCAACGCTCTTACCACTAATAATTATTGGAATCTTTTTCTGGTTAATGTTTCGTCAAGCAAAAACTGGTGCTAATCAGGCATTTAATTTTGGCAGGGCAAATATAAAAGTTTTTAATCCATTTCAAAACCGCGTAACTTTTAATGATGTCGCAGGGCTTAAAGAGGCAAAACAAGAATTAATGGAGATTGTAGATTTTTTGAAAAACCCTAAAAAATATTTAGACATGGGAGCAAGGATTCCAAGAGGAGCGCTACTGGTTGGAGCACCTGGTACAGGAAAGACACTCTTGGCGCAGGCCGTAGCTGGAGAAGCTAATGTTCCTTTCTTTTATATGTCAGCTTCAGAGTTTGTTGAAATGTTTGTAGGAGTTGGAGCGTCGCGAGTCCGAGATCTCTTCCAAACCGCGAAAAAAGTCGGGCGATCAATTATTTTTATTGATGAAATTGATGCTGTTGGCCGAGAAAGAGGCGCTGGACTTGGCGGAGGACATGACGAAAGAGAACAAACATTAAATCAAATTTTAGTAGAAATGGATGGCTTTGAAAAAGACGATACGCGGATCGTCATCGCCGCTACAAATCGCCCTGATATTTTAGACCCTGCTCTTCTACGGCCCGGTAGATTTGATAGAAGAATAGTGCTTGATCTTCCTGATATTAATGATCGTGAAGAAATTCTAAAAATTCATAGCCGTGGCAAACAATTAGGAAAAGATGTTGACCTCCATAAAGTTGCTATAAGGACTCCAGGATTTTCTGGCGCTGATTTAGCAAATTTAATGAATGAAGCGGCTATTTTAGCAGCCACTAAAAATCAAAAATATATTACACAAGAAGATTTATATGCTTCTGTAGAAAAAGTGATTTTAGGGCCAGAACGTCATTCAAAAAATATTACTCAAAAAGAAAAAGAAATGATCGCTTATCATGAAGGAGGTCATGCTCTAGTTACGGCTGGACTTTTAAATTCCGATCCAGTACAAAAAGTTTCTATTGTTAGCCGAGGCCTTGTTGGCGGTTATACCCTGAAATTACCGCTCGAAGAAAGAAGGCTAAGAACAAAAGTACAATTTATGAGTGAACTGGCAGTGCTTCTAGGAGGTTATGTGGCAGAAAAAGAAGTTTTTAATGATGTCTCTACCGGTGCTTCTGCTGATTTAAAACAAAGTTCAGACCTAGCTCGTAAATTAGTTACTAAATTCGGAATGAGTGAAAAATTAGGGCCAATTACTTATGGCCGCACCGAAGAAACAGTATTTTTAGGCAGAGAAATAGCGGTTGAAAAAGACTATTCTGAAGAAGTAGCGAAAGAAATTGATGAAGAAGTTAAAAATTTTGTTAATCAAGCTTATGCAGCTGCTCAAAAACTTATTAAAAAATATCGTAAAGCTTTAGATAAAATTGCTCAAACTTTAATTGAAAAAGAAACATTAGAAGGAGAAGAATTTTATAATTTAATTAAACCGTATAAAATAAAACCAATAGAAGTGTGAAGCAAGTATTATATTCAAAATCGCAATCTAAATTAGGCGCGTGTAGCTCAATTGGTTAGAGCATCGAGCTTATACCTCGGAGGTTCCTGGTTCGAGTCCAGGCACGCGCACTTAACGTAATGGGCGCGTAGCTCAGTTGGTCAGAGCGTCTCGTTTACACCGAGAAGGCCTCCTGTTCGAATCAGGACGCGCCCACAAAAATTAGTAGAGATTCCTCTTTGTTTTCTTATTCCATTTCTTCAAAAATCTCATTTCTCTTTACAAAACTTCTCAATAAATCGTTAACTTTTGAAAATTCAAACTGCGATTTATTTTGGTTTATTGCTTCAAGTTTTTTATTTTCTTGATCTTGAGATAAATTAAAACCTACCTATCCTTTTTGGGAAAATAATTTTTTAGGAGGATATAAAAATTCATTCATTTTTAATTTATGAACTGGCGGATATTCTTTATAATGGACGAGGTAGGCAAAAATTTTTTCCTTTAAAGTTTTTTCGTCTAATGTTTTCTCTAAATCAGCTTTATAGCATTTTCATTAATATTAAAAATATTAAAATCTTTTTGGTTTTTAGAAAAATTAGTTGACGTAAATATTTTTTACTAATTTTAATTTTGATATTATTATGATCTATATTATATTTTAATAAATGACTAAGAAACAAGAAATAGGAAAATTAGGAGAAGATTTTGCTTGTGAATTTTTGATTAAAAAGAAATATAAAATTCTTGATAGAAATCTTAGAAAGCCATGGGGAGAAATAGATATAATTGCAAAAGCGCCGGACAAAACTTTAGTTTTTATAGAAGTGAAAACAATTACTGAAGGAAAAATTAACCCTGAAGAACAACTAACAAAATCTAAATTAGAAAAACTAAAAAAGACTGCCTCCCTATACGCTGGCTGTCATCCTAAATTAATTTCTGACAAAAAGGGCTGGCAAATTGATTTAATCGCAATTACTATAAAAAATAGCGAAAATTTAATCAATCACTATGAAAATATAACTGACTTTTGATATAATAAAAATATGGCTATTCCACCACCACCCGAGAAAAAAATCTCTATAAGGACAATGAATTCAGATATTAAAAGCAGTAGTCGCACAGAATCATTCCAGGCTCAAATTTTAAATAAAGAGCAAAAAAAAGAAGTAGAAGAGAGCATCGAACCACAGACATCTTCTGATCTAACAAGCCTAACAAGTGAATTTTTTAGTATTTCTAACGAAAATCCTTCTGAAAAAGAAATTCCCAGAAATTTAAAATCGATGACAGAATCTAATTCTGATTCTGAAAACGAACAACCTCCAGTCCCTCAATGGGCAAAAGAAAGATTAAACCAAGAAGAAATTCAAAGGCCAGTTGCTAGAAAAGCAACGATGATAATATTAATTATTATAGCTGTCATTGTCGGTTTTATTTATCTTGGCTATTTTATTTCTTCAAGAATAATTTTTCGCTAGATTATTAAAAATTGTTATTACTCATTAATCAACTTGTTAATTATTTTTTAATTTAGTATTATTAAATTAATGACATTATCTTATTTAGATTTAATCAAAATTAAACAAAGACTATTAAAAGACAAAAAAGATACTCTTAAAAAATTAGAGGCTTTTAAAAATGCACCGGATTTAGGTAGTGAAACTGACCCTGATACTGAGACCGATGAATCTGAAGAGTTTTCTAATCAACTCGCAGAAATGCAAGTCCTTAAAAAACATTTAGTCGATCTTGATCTTGCTTTACTTAAAATAAAAAAAGGTACTTATGGTATTTGTGAAAATTGTAAAAAAGAAATTTCTAAAGATCTTTTAAGTGTTGCTCCTGAATCTCAATTATGTAAAAACTGCAAAGAGATCGATCGAAAAATCTAGGCCCTTACCAATGGACGAAGTTGTACTAATATTACACATCCTTACTAATGACAAATAATACAAATATACAAATCTAATTATTAACATTTTTATATTTGTAAATATTCGTACATTCGTAAGGAAATTATGGGGAAAAATCTCTCTAAACTTTTTTCAGCTGAATTAGAAGGCATTAAAGCAAAATTAATAGAGGTGGAGACCGACATAAATGCCGGCCTCCATTCTTTTAATATTGTTGGTTTGGCTGATAAAGCACTTTCAGAAGCAAAAGAAAGAGTAAATTCAGCTTTGAAAAATTCTGGCGTTAAACCGCCAAATAAAGAAAACCGACGGATTACTGTAAATCTGGCACCAGCCGATATCAAAAAAACTGGTTCTCAATACGATCTTGCGATTGCTGTTGGATATCTTCTAGCAACTGGCCAAATAAAGCCGTTTGAGACAAAAGATAAAATTTTTATTGGCGAACTTTCTCTTGATGGAACACTAAGGGGCGTCAATGGCAGTTTAAGTATTGCTAGTTTAGCTAAAAAATTAGGTTTTAATTTTCTTTTTCTACCGAAACAAAATGCAACCGAAGCTGCTATTATAAAAGGCGTAAAAATTGTGCCAATTTCTTCCTTAGAACAATTAATAAATATTTTAGAAGGAAGAGAAAAAATGCCTCTTTGGCCAGAAACGAAATTTAAACCGCTTCAAAATCAATCACTCGTTGATATCTCAGAAATTAAAGGACAAGAAAATGCAAAAAGAGCATTAATGATTGTTGCTTCTGGTAATCATCATCTTCTTATGGTTGGGCCGCCCGGCACTGGTAAAACAATGCTAGCTCAAGCTTTAATTTCTATTTTACCGCCTCTAACTTTAGAAGAAGCCATTGAAGCTACTCAAATCCACAGCGCAGCCGCGGTACTCGAAGAAGAAACTTTTATTAACTGGAGGTCTTTTCGTGCTCCTCATCACAGCGCTTCATTGGCGTCCATTGTTGGCGGAGGTCAAAATCCAAAACCCGGCGAAATAAGCTTAGCGCATCGAGGAGTCCTCTTTTTAGACGAACTTCCAGAATTTCGCCGCGACGTTTTAGAAGCTTTACGTCAGCCATTAGAAAATGGAAAAGTTATTATCTCGAGAGCAAAAAATACTTTAAGCTTCCCGGCAAAATTTTTATTGGTGGCAGCGATGAATCCTTGCCCTTGCGGTTATTTTAATGATCCAGAAGTTAATTGCCGTTGCACTGCCAATGAAGTTTTTCGTTATCGTAAAAAAATTTCTGGTCCTTTATTAGACAGAATTGACATTCAAATCGAAGTGCCAAGGATAAAAACCGAAGAGCTACTCAAAAAAACATCTGACAGTAAAATTACTGAAGACATCAGAAAAAAAGTCACAAAAGCGAGAGAAATACAAACTAAAAGATTTTCAAAAATTAAACCAAAAATTTATGCTAATAGTGAAATGACTTCTAAACAAACAGATGAACTGATAAATCTTACTCCTGAATCAGAAGCATTTATTAAAAAGATTTTAGAAAAAAATATTATTTCTGGTCGAGGATATTACAGAATTTTAAAAATTGCTCAAACTATTGCGGATCTAGAAGAATCAGAAAAAATAAAACCAGAATATATTGCTGAAGCGTTCAGCTATAGAGTAAGAGAAAACGAGGGCATCTTATAGCTGTCAGTTGTTAATCTCTAATCTAGCTGTTGGCTTTTTGATAAAAAAACTAAACTTTTATATTTAATTCTAAAGACTAAAAGCTATAAGCTTAAAGCTTGAAACTCAAAGCTATAAGCTAAAAGCTTGCTTAGTATTTTGCAAAAGGATTTTGAGCGCCATGAACTTCGAAATGCAAATGACAACCAGTAATTCCTTGAACATTACCGGTATTGCCAATTTTTCCAATTAAATCTCCTTTTTTAACCATCTGCCCTTGCTCTACTAAAACTTTTGAAAGATGAGCATATAAAGTATAAGTGCCATTAGAATGCTCAATTTTTATATACTCACCATAGCCACTATTGTAACCGCTATTATCAGCTTCTAAGACTAATCCCTCAGCGCTGGCATACACTGGCGTGCCACAACTATTAGCAATATCAACAGCGTTATAAGAATGAAGACGCCCCCAATTCCAACCAGTGGTCGGTAAAGCAAAATAATTAGAAAGTCTAGGTAATTTACTATATGCTCCTCCTGAACTCGATCCAGGACTTGATTTAGAAAGTGGCTTAGCATCGGGGATAATTAAACTTGTCCCGGCTGCTAAAACACCTCCAACATTATTACATTTTTTAATCTTTTCGACATCGACCTTATAAAGTTTCGCTATCGATTCTAATGTTTCGCCTTCAGAAACTTTATGTATAACACCAGAAACCGGCAAAAGAATAATTTCTTGTCCAGGCTTTAAAGAACGAGCGCTTAAAGAATTATTAGCCCAAATAATAGTGTTTACCGAAATACCAAAATTTTCTGCAATTTCTGAAAGAGTATCTCCTTCTTGAACTTTATAAATCATCAAATTGTCTTTATTGGCTAAAATATTTTTCAAAGGACCACTAGTGCTTAAAAAAGCAGTGTTATCAATTAAAGCAAAGCCAGCTAAATCTTCTTCGCTCTGAGCTATATTCAATCCGTTTAAACTATTATTAGAAACCGCTTGCTCTTTATTATCGGTAACATTTTGATTAAAAACAGCGACTAAATTAGAAGAATTGATAGGTCCTCCAATTTGAGAATCGTTTTGAGGAGATAAGGCCTCGATTGCATTTGGAAACTTCATAAAAAGCGAGTTTATTGTTAAAATAGCAAAAACTAGGCCAATAAGCGTTTTATTGGTTTTTGTTAAACGTTTGAATGGCTCTAATAAATTTTTTAGGCGAGTAACAATATACATCATTATACACTTAAAAATTCAAAAATCAAAATGTAAAATGAAATTAGGTTAATTAGAAATCTTTATTTGATATTTACATTTTAAATTATTATGCGCTTAGGGCAACATTTTTTAAAAAATAAAAAATATTTAAAAGAAATAGTTGAAGCACTTGAGTTAAAAGATAATGATGTAATTATTGAAATTGGCGCTGGGCACGGAGAACTGACAAATATAATCATTGAAAAATTAAAGGACTCAAAAATTAAAAGATTTAAGTTGATTGCGATCGAAAAAGATCAAAGCCTTGTAAAATCTCTTCAAAAAAATTTCGCTTGCAATAAAAATATTGAAATTATTGAAGGCGACGTTTTGAAAATTATTCCTGAAATTAACAATCTTGCAATTTTGCAATCTTGTAATTATAAATATAAATTAGTCGGCAATATTCCTTATTACATAACCGGCTATCTTTTTAGAATTTTAGCAAATCTTGACCGAAAACCAATATTAATAGTATTGACAATTCAAAAAGAAGTAGCAAAACGCCTTTGCGCTAAACCGCCAAAAATGAATATTTTATCTGCTTCTGTTAATTTTTGGGCAAACACAGAAATTATTGATTATATTCCCAAAAGTGCTTTTCAGCCTCAACCTAAAGTAGATTCTGCGATAATTAAATTGATTCCTAAGTCTTGTATTCTAGACCCTAAATCTTATTATTCTTTTATCAAGGCTTTATTTAAACAACCAAGAAAGACAATTTTAAACAACCTGCGCGAAGCAAAAATTATAGATCTAAATAATTGCCGCGAAAAATTATTAAAACTCAACATTAACCCCAATAGCCGCCCTCAAGATCTTGCAATAGAACAGATAATAAAATTGTCCACTTTATTTTAATTATTAATTTTTGTATAATTTGATTAATGAATAATTGGAAAATTAGTGGATTTTTTTTAATAGGAGTAGGAGTTCTACTTGGTTCTTGGCTTATTTTCAAAACCAATTTTTCCGCTGCGCCTATTACTTCTCAAGAAGGTTCTAAAAATAATTTTAAAACAAACATCCAACATTCTTTATCGTCTTTAAATCAAAATCAAGCAAAAAACAAAGAATTGTTATCTCAACAACTTACTGCTAATAATTCAGCTACTTCAACTCCTTCTACCCAAAACCTTACTGAAGAAATTGGTAAATCAATAGCTTCAAAAATTTTAGGAGCTAGCGCAAATCTTTTAGATTATAAACCCGGAGAAGAATTATCTCCCGAAGAAAAACAGATTAGCGATGATCTTGCTGACCAATTAAAGAAACAAAATTACCTTCCACTTAATCAACCAATTGATGAAAAAAACTTAAAAATTGGCTCTGATTCTATTCAAATTAAAATACAATACATTGAAGACTTAGATAATATTGTCGAGAAATGTTTTGAGGGATTTAACAAAACCGCCACTGATGCCCTTACAGACATTATAGAAAAAAACGATCCTTCTTCGGCGAAAAAACTTTCAGAAATTTATGAATGCTGCTATAAAAACGCAATAAACCTACAATCTCCCTCTTTATGGCTTTCTTTCCATAAAGACTTGCTTAATTATTATCAAAACGCTAAAATTATTTATGAAGCTATGAGCGATTATCAAAATGATCCCTTAAAGGCTTATCTTGCTGCTAACGCTATTAAAAACCTTATTGATTCAGCTAACCAAATTCAAGCCGTGTTAGAAATAAAAGCTCAAAGCGTTGGTTATGCCCAGTAGTATTAAAAGGATATTAACGCTCAATCGTTTTTCTTAATAAAATGTTTATTATTACCAAAATCAAAACCTTAAAGGTCAGACATTGTTTTAAGGAAGGCGTTATGAAAAACGCAATCCTTTTATAACTACTGGGTATGAATCTAAAAAACTTTTCTAAAAAATTTATCGTTTTTTTAATTTCTATCCTGATAGCTTTTGAGTCCTCAGTTTTAATTGCCCCTCAAAAAGCAGAAGCTAAAGATATTGTTTTTGACCCCGCTGTTCTTGCTAAAATCGTTCTTCAAACTGCCAAAGAATGGGCTATTCATGAATTAGAAAAAATGGACACAGTTCTAAGAGATATCGCCGTAAGAAGAATGGTAAAAATCGTTACCAATCAAACTATTGAATGGATACAAGGTGGCGGAGAGCCACAATTTGTTAGCAATTGGGAAGATTATTTAAACCAGGCTTATAATAAAGGGGGGGGTGAAGCACTCGAAGAAATTCCTGCTAGTTATATTTGTCCGGAATTTAGAGATGAACTTCAACAGAGATTAGGCATAACTTTTTCTGATAATCCTCTACCTAGCGACGGCTGGGTTGAATCATTAAAATGTACTTTAGGTGAAAATAATTACTCTTTTACTGAACCACAAAACAACCTTTACGGTGCTTATACTTTGATTCTAAATCAAGTGGTTTATCGAGGAGGTAGCCGAGCCCAAGCCGCTCAAAACGAAGCTATCGCTGGTAAAGGCTATACATCTCCAAAAAAATGCTTAGAATCAGACGATCTTGGACGATGCCTGAAGGAAATCATTACAACC
>CAYXLL010000008.1:0-11372 GCA_964465875.1 uncultured Candidatus Saccharibacteria bacterium | reverse complement strand
GCGGCTTTTTCAAATAAGTGATATAATTTTATAAACCTTTACTTCTTATATTTGTAAATATTCGTAAATTAGTAAAGGATTAAAAAGAAAATGTATAGAGGCATAGCAACAATTACTTTAGATTATGGTAAATGTCCGCGATGGCTGTTTGAGCGGATGGTTTCTCTTTCTCAAGAGATAATAGAAGTAATGGTGACAGAATATGGGCCGGATGAATTTATAAAAAGGATTGCTGATCCGGTATGGTTTCAATCTTTAGGAACAGTCTTGGCTTTTGACTGGAATGCTAGCGGCTTAACGACGATTTTAACTGCAGCTCTTAAAGAAGCGATTAAAGGGCACGAAAAAGATTTAGGGATTTTTATTTGCGGCGGTAAAGGAAAAACATCAAGAAAAACACCAGATGAAATTTTACTAAAAGCGGAAAATGCGAATTTAACGCAAGGTGATGCCAATAATTTAATTTATAATTCAAAAATGGCTGCCAAAATTGATTCTTCTTTAATTCAAGATGGTTATCAAATTTATCATCACGCTTTTTTCTTTACTAAAAATGGCGCTTGGACAGTAATTCAACAAGGAATGAACACCAAAAATCAAACTGCTAGACGTTATCATTGGCATTCAAAAAATGTTAAGGATTTAATTTGTGAACCACACACAGGAATTATTTCTGATACTAAACAAAAAAATGTTCTCAATTTAACTAGTCAAAAAAGTGAAAACAATAGAAGCTTATCAACTGAATTAGTTCAAGGAAATTATTATTCTTTAATGAGAGATATTAATCTTTTAAGAAAATATTCGTCAGATTTAGGAAAAATGTTAAGTTTCCGTTCTGGCAATAACCTTTTCACTTTTCTTAATTTAGAGCCAGTTGAATTTGACCATCATCCAGTTGAATTAGAAGATTTTTCTAAAAGTAAATATTTAGAAAAAATTCTTTTTAAACTTACTGACGAGAAACCAGAAAATTACGAAGTGTTATTGGCGACAGAAGGAGTTGGTCCTAAAACAATAAGAGCTTTAGCATTAGTAGCCGAATTAATTTATGGGGCAAAGCCATCTTATGAAGATCCAGCTCGTTATTCTTTTGCTCACGGAGGAAAAGATGCTACGCCTTATCCAGTCGATAGAACTACTTACGATGAAAATATTAGAATAATGAAGAAAATAGTAGAAAAAAGTAAAATTCCAATTTCTGAAAAAAGAAAAATATTAAATCAATTTGATCAAGTTTAAAAAAATGATTGATGAATATTAAACGCTGTCATAAGATGATGTATTATTGAATATATTATGCATATGTTCTTACATATGTATAATAAAAATATTATAGTTTTATTTTATGAAGTTTTATTATACAAAACATTTTTTATCTGCTATTCATTTTTTAAGACTCAACCTTAGGATTAATAAATTTTATAATTTCTTCTGCAACTTGAATGCTAAAATTTTCAGTAGTTAATCCATGACCATTTTTTTGCTTATTTTCAAGAAAAATCAATTTTTTATCTTTTGAACCAATATTTTTATAAATATATTTTGCTGATTTTGGTAAAATCATTTTATCATGCTTGGAATGAACTATTAAAATTGGCCTTGTAATACTAGGTAAAACTTTTTTTGTCTTATCGAAAAGTTCTGTTATTTCAAAAATAGGAATTCTTTGATTAATTTGAAAAAATGGAATGCTGTCTTCGTCAACGAACAATCTGACAAGAAATGGACCGATTTTTTGCGCAACTCTTAAGGAGTGAGAAAAATAAGCTGCAGCACCTAAAGAAAAAATTCCATCGGCTGGATATTTACTGGCTAAAATTAAAGCTAGGTTAGCGCCCAAAGAATTGCCACCGACATAAATTTTTCCAACAGTTTTTTGAAATTTTAAAAAAGATTCTTCAATCTCTTTTTGCCAAATATTAATATCGATATTTAGAAATTCTAGTATTGGTCTATTTTTGTGATTAGAATAAGAAGGAAGGCAAGGGCAATAAACCGTTATATTATTTTCAGCCAATTTTTCAGTAATTTGTTTAAATTCTTCCGGACTTTGAAAAAAACCATGAATTAGAAAAATGCCAGTTTTACCTCTTTTTAAAAAAAGATCGCCTTCTTTAGGCTCAAAAGTATCCATAGAAATTTATATTAACATATCTAAAAATTTATGTAAATGTTAAAATTATTATTGAAAATCGATAATTAATCTTATGATTCTTACGCCTCACATTTTAGTTGGTGCAGCTATTGGCTCAAAAATAAAAAATCCACTCTGGGTATTTTTGATAGCTTTCTTCTCGCATTTTATTTTAGATATGATCCCTCACGCTGAATATGATGTATCTGTTTTGAAAGAAAAGCTTCGATTTAATAAAAAATTTATTTGCCCATTTTTTGAAATTATTATTGATTTAATTATTGGTTTTGGAATATTATGGTTTTCCACTAAATTTTTTTTCTTTAAAAAAATTTCCACTATTTATATAGGTGCGATAAGCGGTATCATACCCGATGCTTTTACGATTCTTTACTGGCAAACAAACAATAAAATATTTAAGGCTTTAACTAATTTTCATGTTTTTCATTCTCGAAAAATATCTCGTCGGTGGGGGATTATAACAGAAATTGCTGTTAGCCTTCTAGCAATTTTTGTTTTTTTATATTAAAATAAAACTAATTATCATTAATTGTTAATTAATCTTATGACAAAATTTATTAAAATTCCAATTGAAGTTTCAGCACGACACTGCCACATTTCAAAAGAAGATTGCCAAAAACTTTTTGGTAAAACAAAATTAACTTTTTTAAAAAAGATTGGACAATCTCAATTCGCTGCTAAAGAAACAATAAATTTATTCTATAAAGGAAAAATTTTAAAAAACATTAGAATTGTTGGTCCTTTTAGGATTCAAACTCAAGTTGAAATATCTTTAACTGACGCTATTTTTTTGGGTATTAAACCTTGTTTAAGTATGGGATTGCCAGAAGAGCCGTTGATAAAAACGCCTGGCGCGGAAATCATTGGAAGTAAAGGAAAATTAAAGTTAAAGCATGGCATTTTTACCGATTATAGACATCTTCATCTTAATATTGAAACTGCTAAAAAACTTAATTTATCTCAAAACCAAAAAGTCAAAGTTTTAATTAAAGGCAAAAGAGGATTAATTTTTGATAATGTGTTTGTAACAATCGGTAAAAATTATAATACATCGCTTCATTTAGACACTGATGAAGGTAATGCTGCGGGTATCATCAAAAAAGGCACCGGCTACCTAAAAGTTCAAAATTCAAAATGCAAAAGTCGAAATGACGATGTAGAATATTAAAATTTTTAAAACTTAATCATTTTATAATTTTAAAGTAAAATTTTACATTTTGACCAGCCTGTCAAAGCCTTATCATAGTTTTTATTGAAATCTTTGAATTTTATAAAAACAAAGATTACCCGCATACAAACAAAAAGGCTATAACAGGCAGGGATTTACATTTTAAATTATTTCTATTGCACATGATTCTTATTCTTAATTGCGGTTCACAATCAATAAAATGGGAATTATTTAATCACAGTTTAGTTAGTATTTCTGAAAATAAAAGAGAAATTTTTGATATAAAAGAATATAAAAAAATTCTCGATGAAGAATTGAATAAATTAAAAAACATTGCAATTCTTTATGTAGGCCACAGAGTAGTTCATGGAGGAAAATACTGTAAGCCACAAATTATTACTAAAAAAGTAATTGCTGAAATTAAAAAATTTTCTAAAGTTGCTCCCTTACATAATCCTTTTTCTCTTTTAGGAGTTGAGGCTTGCCAAAAAAAATTTAAAAACGCTAAACAGATTGCGATTTTTGACACTGCTTTTTTTGCTGAATTACCAGAAAAAGCAAAAATTTATCCGCTTCCAAAAAAATTAACTAAAAAATATCAAATAAAAAAATATGGTTTTCATGGAATTTCTCACCGATATTTAACAGAAAAAGCAGCAAAAATCTTAAATAAACCTCTTAATAAACTAAATTTAATAACTCTTCATATTGGCGGTGGAAGTTCTATTACGGCCATTAAAAAAGGAAAACCTATAGATACTTCAATGGGCTTTACACCAATGGAAGGATTAATGATGACAACAAGAGCTGGAAATATTGATCCTGGAATTTTATTCTATCTTTTGAACTTTATCGATAAAGATGATCTTTATTATAAGCTTAATTTTGAAAGCGGCATAAAAGGACTTTGCGGTACATCTGATATTAGAATTTTATTAAAAAAGAAAGATAAAAAAACGAAATTAACTCTTGATTGTTTTATTTATCAAATTCAAAAATATTTATCAGCTTATTTTGGAATTTTAAGTAACGTTGATGCAATTGTTTTTGGCGGCGCTGCTGGCTTTGGCTCAGCTAAATTAAGGAAAATGATTACAAAAGATTTAAAATTTTTAAAAAATACCAAAATCTTAAGCATAGACAGTGATGAAGAGTTAGAAATCGCTAAAGAAATGCAAAAAGTAATAAAATAAAATTAATTATTTAAATTTTTAAATTTTAAATTTTGATTTTCGACTTTTGACTTTAAAATTGGCATTCAAGCTCTAAGATTAAAATCTGATTAATTCAATATTTATTTATGTTGTGAAATTATATAAAGCATTGACTAATTTGATGATTTCGTTTAATATTATTTATATCTTTTATGAAAAATAAAGTTGAAGGTGTTATTTTAGAAGCTTTGCCTGACGCTAATTTTTTAGTTGAGCTTCAAGATGGCGCAAAAGTTTTAGCTTATCTTTCTGGCAAAATGAGACTTTACTATATTAAAGTTTTGCCAGGGGATAAGGTTTTAATTGAATTAAGTCCAGATGGAAAAAGAGGAAGAATTATTAGAAGATTATAAAATTTTTCTTTTTTATAAGAATTTAATATTGATTTAAATCATTCGTTATTTGTAAATATTTTTACATTTGTAAATAATTAATATGAAAGTAAGATCATCGGTTAAAAAAATTTGTAAAAATTGTAAAGTGGTTCGACGGGAGGGTCGAGTTTTTGTAATTTGCAAGAAAAATCCAAAACATAAACAGCGTCAAGGCTAAAATTTTCCTTACTAATATACAAATATCGTACATTAGTAAAAATTCAAGGATTAAAATTTATTATTATGCGTATTGCAGGTATTAATATTCCAGATCAAAAACGAATAGAAGTAGCTTTAACTTATATCTATGGTATAGGTCCTTTTTTGGCAAAAGAAATTTTGAAAGGTGCAAATATTGATGAAAATAAAAGAGCGAAAGATTTAACACCAGAAGAGATTAATCGAATAACTAAAGAAATTAGCTCTCGAGATCTTAAAATTGAAGGAGAACTGCGACAAATTGTAAGAAGTAATATTAATCGCTTAAAAGAAATAAAATGCTACAAAGGATTAAGACATGCAAGAGGATTGCCAGTGAGAGGGCAACGAACAAGAACTAATTCAAGAACTGTTAGAGGCAATATAAGAAAAACAGTTAGTAGCGGCAAAAGAAAAGTCGAACTAAAATAATTTTCCTTACTAATATACAAATATCGTACATTAGTAAAAATTTTGTATATTTATAAGGACATATTTGCGATGGGTAAAAAGAAAGTTATTAAAAAAACAGAAGAAGAACTCCTAAAAGAAAAGGAGGCAGTTGATGCTGCTCAGGCCGCTAAGTCAACCATGAAAGGAGGGAAAAAACTTGATGAATGCTTAATTTACATTAACGCTTCTTATAATAATACTTTAATAACTATCGCTGATAAAAAAGGAAATATTTTAGGTTGGGCTTCAGCTGGTTCTTTAGGTTTTTCTGGTCCAAAAAAAGCAACACCTTTCGCTGCTTCTAAGGTAGCAGAAGTTATTAATGAAAAATTAAGACAACTTAGTCCCGTAACGGTAGGTATTATTGTAAAAGGCGTTGGCAGCGGTCGAGATGCAGCCATAAGATCAATAGTAGGAGCTGGCTTTAATATTACGCTGATTAAAGACGTTACACCAATTCCGCATAATGGTCCAAGGCCAAGAAAAATAAGAAGAGTATAGAATAACAAAAAATTCAAAATTCAAAAATTAAAATGACAATTCAAAATTATAAAATGATTTAAATTAAAAAATTTTAATATTCTACATTGTCATTTTCCATTTTGAGATTTACATTTTAAATTAATCATATTGTTATGTTACACGTAAAAGAAAAAAAAGAAAGAGCATTAGGAACCAAACTTTTTTTGAAAGGGGAGCGTTGTGGTTCTTCTAAATGTGCTTTAACAAGACGGCCTTATCGTCCAGGGATGCATGGTAAAAAAAGAAAAAATATCTCCGAATATGGTCATCAACTTTTAGAAAAACAGAAAATCAAATATAGCTATGGTCTTAATGAAACCCAGATTAAAAAAATTTTTCAAGAAGCTTTAAAAAGTTCGGCTAATATTAAAGATTTTGTTATTAAAGAGTTAGAAAGTAGATTAGATAATGTTGCATTTAAATTAGGATTTGCTCCGTCACGTCGAGTTGCAAGACAATTAATTAGTCATGGTCATATTGCTGTCAATAATAAAAAAGTGAAAGTTCCTTCTTATAAAGTAAATATTGGTGACGTAATTTCAATTAGGCCACAATCTAAAAATATTACTAATTTTAAAGATCTTGAAAATAATTTAAAAAAATATCAACCTCCAACATGGCTATTCCTTGATAAAGAAAAAATGGAAGGAAAAGTTTTGGCTTTTCCTCAAGAAGTTGATGGTCAATTTGATATTAACGTAGTGGTCGATTATTATGCCAGATAGTATTAAAATATTGAAACAAAGCTAATAATGTTTACCTTACTATACAAAAATTATTGATTAATTAATCAATTTGGCATAAGATTAGACTATAAATTATAATTAATTTTATAATAAATAAAAATATGAGCGAAACAAATCTTCTTGATTCAATAAAAATTAAAACTCTTTCCGAAAATAACCAGAAAGGAGAATTTGAGATTGAAGGACTCTATCGAGGTTACGGAATTACTTTAGGAAATGCCTTACGGCGTGTTTTACTTTCTTCTTTAAAAGGAGCATCTATTACTCAAGTAAAAATTAAAAATGTTAGTCATGAATTTTCTACTATTGAAGGAATAATGGAAGACGTTATAACTATTACTTTAAATCTTAAAAAAATACGCTTTCGTTTATATACTGATGAGTCACAAGTTTTAACTTTAAAAGTTAAAGGCGAAAAAAAGGTTACAGCTGCTGATATTCAACCAAATCCAGAAGTTGAAATTGTTAATCAAGATGCTATGATTGCAACCTTAACTAATAAAAATGCTTCTTTAGAAATGGAATTAACCGTGGAAAAAGGGTTAGGTTATGTTCCGGCAGAAGAAAGAAAAACAGAAAGATTGCCAATAGGTACAATTGCAATAGATGCAATTTTTACCCCAATTGTTAATGTTAATTTTACTGTCGAAGATATGCGTGTTGGAGAAAGGACAGATTATAATCGTCTTAAAATTTTTATTAATACTGATGGTACAATTACGCCATCAATGGCTCTTAAAGAAGCTATTGATATTTTAAAAGGACATCTTGAAAAAATTTCTCAATTAGAAGTAAAAGAAATCGAAGCACCAAAAAATAAAGAAACTAAAAAAGAGATTAAAAAAGAGGCGAAAAAGAAAGTTTCAGAAAAAAATAAAAAAGTAAAGGAGAAAAAATAAAAGACTAGATAAAATTTTCAATTTTCAATAATTAATTTTCAATCACTTTTTTAAAACTAATTTTAAACATAAAGAATTTTGTTAATTGAAGATTAGGAGCTAATTCATTGATTGTAAATTAAGAATTGATAATTGAGATTTTTTATTGATATGCGTCATTGTAAAAAAGGTAGAAAATTTCATCGAAAGAAAGGGCAACGAAATGCCCTTTTCAAGGCTTTAATTAATAATTTAATTTTAAAAGAACAAATAGAAACTACAACAGAAAAAGCCAAAGAAATAAAACCAAAAGTTGAAAAATTAATCACTATCGCTAAAAAAAACAATTTAGCATCTTTTAAAATATTATTATCGAAATTGCCGAAAGCTGCAGCTCAAAAATTATTTTACGAAATTGCTCCTCGATATCAAGATCGCAAAGGTGGATATTTAAGAATTGTTAAAACTAGTAAACCTAGAAAAAGAGATGGTGCTAAAATGGCGATTATTGAATTTGTATAAAGTTAGAAAATTAAAGTGTTGCATAAATAAGCGTTAATCAGCGAAGTTGTATCAGCGTTTATCGGGTTTATATTGGTAGTAGAAGATGATTTGCGCCGAAAGTAACGCTGATCTTCGCCCAAAAAATAATTAATCAACAATTTAAAAATATGGAATATATTATTGATGCTACAGGTAAAAAATTAGGAAGATTAGCTTCAGAAATAGCTATTCTTTTGCAAGAAAAAGATTCAAAGGTGATTGTTAAAAATATTAGTAAATTAAGTTTTGACAAAAAAAAGATGAAGTCTAAAATTTATAAACATCACACTGGCTATATAGGACATTTAAAAGAAAAATCATTAGAAGAGGCATTTACAAAAGATCCAAGTTGGGTTATTAAACATGCCGTAAAAGGAATGTTGCCAAAAAATAAATTATTAACTAAAAGATTAAAAAACCTAATTATAGAAAAATAAAATAAAATATTAATTTTTCAATGAAAATTTAGGCGGAGCTATTGAAAATTGAAAAATTTATTATTATGGTTGAAAAAACTATGAAAACTACAAAAACAGTAAAATCTCAAAAAACATCTTCTTCTGCTCAAAAAGAGAAGTATTTTGAAGCAGTAGGCAGAAGAAAATCATCAATTGCTAGAGTGAGACTCTATACTAAAAAAAGAGGAATTATTGTCAATGAAAAAGATTATTTGAAGTATTTTCCTTTACCTAGACTACAAGAATCTTTAACTTCTCCTCTGAACGAAGTAAGTATTTCTGACAAAGTTGGCGTAGTAGCTAAAGTAAGAGGTGGAGGTATAAAATCTCAAGCAGAAGCAATAAAATTAGGCATTTCAAGAGCATTAGTGCTTTATAATCCTAATTTTAGAAAAAGATTGAGAAAAAAAGGTTATTTGACACGAGATGCTCGAGTGGTAGAGCGTAAAAAATACGGCCTTAAAAAAGCAAGGCGAGCGCCACAATGGCAGAAAAGGTAAAATTTTTATAAATTCATGTATGATCTTATTATTATTGGAGGAGGTCCAGCAGGTATTACTGCCGGAATTTATGCTGCACGAGAAAAATTAAATACTTTATTAATAACTAAAAATTTTGGCGGTCAAATTAATAGAAAAGCTGTTTCTATCGAAAATTATCCAGGCTTTCCAAAAATTTCTGGTTTAGATCTTATTAAAAAATTTGAAAATCATTTAAGAAAATTTCCTATTGAAATTATTTTCGGAACCGTCACGAAAGTAAAAAGAAAGAAAGGAACTTTTATTATTTTGTCTGAGAATAAAAAACAATTTTACTCAAAAGCATTAATTATAGCGTCAGGCGTTGATCCGAGACCTTTAGAAGTTCCTGGCGAGAAAGAATTTATTGGTAAGGGAGTTTCTTATTGCGTAACCTGCGATGGTCCTCTTTTTAAAGATAAAAATGTAGCTGTAATTGGAGGAGGAAATGCTGGTATTGAAGCGGCGATTGCTTTATCTAAATGGGTGAAAAAAGTTTATGTTTTAGAATTTTTACCAACAATTCAAGCTGATAAAGTCAATATCGATCGGTTTCAAAAATTAAAAAAAAGAGGAGAAATTATTACTAATGTAGAAGTAAAAGAAATTAAGGGTACAAAATTTGTCAATTCTTTAATTTATAAAGATCGTAAGGCAAAAGAAACAAAAACTCTTTCTGTTGAAGGAATTTTTATTGAGATAGGCTCAATTCCAGCCACTCAATTCGTTAAAGGTTTAGTAGAGTTTAACGAAAAAGATGAAATTAAAATTAATCCAATGACAGGAGAAACTAGCACTCGCGGTTTATTTGCGGCTGGCGATGCAGATGATGTTCCTTATAAGCAAATTGTTAGTGCTGCTGGTGAAGGAGCAAAAGCAGCACTCTCTGCTATTCGGTATTTAGAAAATTTAAAATCTTAATTTTTTGAAATTTATGAATGCTCACCGTCTCTATCATCTTATTGGTGGACTTTTCTTCCCAATTTTTTATTGGTTTGTTCCATCTCATAAAATTGTTTTAATATTTTTTTTCATTATTGCTATAATTTTTTCTATTATTGAAATTTTACGATTTTTTTCTCACTCAGCGAAAAATTTTTTATATAAAAAATTTAGTTGGCTTTCTGGTCTTTTTAAACAAGAAGAGGCTTCAAGAGTTTCTGGTACCACCTATCTTGCTTGGGGAGATTTTTTAACTACTTTTTTATTTCAAAAAGACATTGCTATTTTAGCAATGGTTTTTTTAGCCGTTGGAGATTTAGCTGCAGCTGTTTTCGGTGAATCTTTCGGAAAAATTAATATTTTAGGTAGAAGCCTAGAAGGATTTATAGTTAGTTTCATAGTTTCATTAATTGTTGGATTGATTTATTTTAAATACTTTTCTTTTATTAATTTATCGTTTAAAATTATTCTATGGGGATCTTTGACGTCTTCGATAATAGGTCATATTTCAACCCCTGTTTTAAAAATTAATGATAATTTAACCATTCCTGTAATAAGCGGACTAGTGATGACATTAGTTCTATAATTTTAATTATATCATGATAAATTATATTCTTCTTTGCATTTTTGCTTATTTTCTAGGTTCAATTAATTTTGCTAGAGTTTTTGCTTCTTTGGCGCATAAACAAATTCCTGAAGGGAAGAATCCTGGCACTGCCACTGTTTTTTATGGAATTTCTAAGCCGATAGGTATATTGACTGGCGTTTTCGATGTCTTAAAAGGTAGTTTTCCTATTTTTCTAGCTCGTTTTTATTTACTTGATCCTAGATTTTCTTCGCTCTTTTATTTATTGCTTCTTGGTTTTTTTGCTATTTTAGGGCATATATATCCAATTTATTATAAATTTAAAGGCGGTCGCGGTGCAGCAACTACTATTGGTGTAGCTTTAGCTATTTCGCCGATTCAGGTTTTATTAGCGTGTATACCAATTTATTTTTTATGTTTAATTTTTAAAAAAAGCCTAGGATGGTTTGCTTCGGTTTGTCTTCCTATTGTTTTAATTATCATTTTTTTTACTAAAGATATTTTAAGTTTTTATGAATATTTAAAAGGTATATTATTGATAGTTTTACTTTTGATAATTAGAAATTTTGATCAAATTAAAGACAAAATAATAAATAACAAATAATAAATTACAA
>CAYXLL010000007.1:0-11710 GCA_964465875.1 uncultured Candidatus Saccharibacteria bacterium | reverse complement strand
GCTATAGCATAACAGTATTTTTATCATCTTTAATCGTATTATTATGATTAATCATAGCACCCTAATATATCTAAACTACAAGTAAGTGTTGTGCTATAGCACAACACTTAAAAAAACAGAAAAAAGAAGTTTTAATTATTTTATCAATTGTTAATTTTCAATTAATTTAATTTTCGTTTGCACTCAAGAAATTTTTACAAATTTTCAATGAATTAATTTTCAAATTTAAGAAATTATGGCTTGAAGCCTTATCTTGTGTACAGGATCATTGATTTTTTGTTTTATAAGGTCATTTATGAGTTTACGAGGCCGAGTTTTATAAAATTATTTCGCTTGTATTTTTAGTGCGATTTTTCTAAAATATAGGTAAGCTGCCTTATTGTTATTTGTTGAATAATTTAGCATTCTTAATCTAGGAAGATTAAATAGTTAGAATATTTAGAAATAATTAAAATGTTAAAAGCTTTGAAATTATTAAATCCTCAGCCGTTGATTGGCGGGGTGGAAATTAGTGATCATTTTCTGCGTTACCTGATATTAAAAGGAGGTCAGCCAAAATTTTATTCGGTAAAGTTAGATCCGGGCATTGTTATCGAGGGCAAGCTTCAAAACAAAGATGCTTTTTTAAAAGCGCTTTTAAATTTACGACAGCAAATTACTAAAAAAGCGCGCGAAAAACTTTTTGTGATTTTGAACATTTCCGCTGCTAATGTTTATTCACAAATTTTTGATCTTCCTAAGGTTGCTGAAGAGAATTTAGAAGAAGCAGCACAATTAAATCTTCAGATGATTTCTCCAATTAGTACTTCCGAAGCATATTATGATTGTCAAAAAATAGGTGAAAATTTAGCAGAAGGAAAAATAGAAATTGCCGGAGCTTTTATTTATAAAAATATTATCGATGATTTTTCAGAGGTATTTTTGAAGGCTAATTTTGTTGTTGTGGCTGTTGAGTTTTTGCCATTAGCGATAGCAAGAGTGATGAAAGATTTAGCTGTTAATTTTGACAATCAAGCGCCTTATATTGTTTTTTATCTTAGCTCTGATGGATTAAATTTTTTGATTGTTAAGAATAGCAATCTTTACTTTAATTATTTTACTTCTTGGCGGTCACTTAAAGGAGAAAAACGTTATCTTAGTTTAGATGAATTTAGAGCGGTGATTATTGAAGAAACGAAAAAAATTTTGAGTTTTTATAATCGCAATTGGTCAGAGCCAATAAAAAGTTTTATATTGATGGCGCAAGGCTTAAATTCAGAAGTGAAAGAAATTATTACTAAAGAATTTTCTTTAACTACAGAAGAAGTTACTCTTAAGAAATTTAATCAAGTTGGACAAAATTTTTTCCCAGCTTTAGGTTCTGCTTTACGCGGCCAAATTGACAGATCGGAAGATACAATCATTAGCTTGGCTAGCACTGGGACAGAAGTCGAATTCAGAAGGCAAATGTTTATTGCTTTTATTCATTTATGGCAGAAAATCGCCTTTAGTTTTTTGATTTTTATAATAGCTAGTTTGTCGGTGACTGACGTGTTTTTATCAAAAAGATTAACTAATCTTCAAAATGATAAAAATTCAATAAATTTTTCTAATCAAGAAGAATTTAATAATCTTCAATCACAAGCTAAAGATTTTAATAAAAAAGTAGCTTTATTAAGTGCGGCTAAAAAAGAAATTTATCCGTGGTCAGAAATTTTTTCAAAAATTAAAGATATTGCCTCTCAAAATAATGTTGAAATAATTAAAATATCAGTAGAATCTGATCAAAAATCCGTGATAATTAGCGCTAAAACAATGGAAGAAAAAAATGCAACAGGATTTAAGCAAGGTTTAATAAATGATCCTCAATTTAAGGATATAATCCTACCTTTAGCAAGCATTCAAACCGGCCCTGATAAATCAATTAGTTTTTATCTTAATTTTAAGCTCGAGTAAATTTTTTCAAAAACTTCTTGAAGAATTTGTAAATCTTGATTGTTAATTTTTTTTAAGACCAAATCCGCGGCTTTAATTTTTGTCCTTTGCTCTTTATTCTTTGCTATTTGCTTTTTTTCCGTTTCCGGTCGAATTCCTATTCTGAGCCGATAAAAATTTTTTGTCTTCAATGTTTGAATAATTGATTCAACTCCCTTATGGCCAGCTGATCCTCTTTTGAAAGAAATTTTATAATCTCCTAAGACGATATCTGAATCATCATGAATAACTAACATTTCTTCAGGTTTCAATTTAAAAAATTTTAAAGCTTCTGCCACTGCCTTTCCTGACTCATTCATAAAAACTAGTGGCCTTACCCAGATTATTTCATTAAATTTAAAACAAGCAAAGTGTTTACCTTTTATTGTTTGCCACTTTAAGTCTAAGGGCATTTTATTTTCTATAGCCAAAATTCCTACATTATGGTAGGTGTTTTGATATTCTTCGCTTGGGTTTCCTAATCCAATAATAAGTTTTATTTTATTTGCATTTTGCATTAATTTTATTATATAATAAAATTAATTTTAACTAAACAAAATTATGAAATCTTTTCTTTTATCGATTTGGGAGGTAGTTGAAGTTGGTTTAATCGCTGTGATAACTGTTGTAGCGGTTAGGCATTTTTTAGTGCAGCCTTTTGTTGTCTCTGGTAGAAGTATGGAGCCAAATTTCTCTTCGGGAGATTATCTTTTAATTGATGAAATAAGTTATCGTTATCGAACTCCACAGCGTGGCGAAGTTGTTGTTTTTCGTTCACCAACTGATAATAAATCTTTTTTTATAAAGCGTATCATCGGTCTTCCTAATGAAAGAGTAGTTGTTAAAGATAATAAAATTACTATTTATAATCAAGAACATCCAGATGGGTTTACTCTTAACGAATCTTATCTTAATTCTATTTATGATAATCAAATTAATCAATACAGTAATTTAGATATGGTTTTAGGTGATAATCAATATTTTGTTTTAGGCGATAATCGGAATGAAAGTTTTGATTCCCGGGCTTGGGGCCCGCTTCAAAAATCAGCTATTATTGGATTGGTTCGCTTAAGGCTCTGGCCATTAACTAAAGCTCAGGCATTAACAGCACCAGCGTACTAGAAAATTAAAATCCAAATGGCAAAATTTAAATGACAAAATTCAAATATTTTATGTGTTATGCATCGCGCATCATGTATTACAAAAATATTAAATCAGGAGTAAAAGATCGTTATGATATATGCTGCACAATGATGTTTAACGTTTGACATTTAGATTTTGGATTTTATGATACCTAATTAAAATATTTACTTAAAACATTTTTTAATTTATTTATTATGCCAAAAAAGCGAAAAACAAGAAATAAAGAAAAAGTAAAGAAAACAAAAATTTCTTTTCAATCACCTAAAGGAATGCATGATATTTTGCCACAAGAACAGATTTTATTTTCAAAAATAAATCGCGTGGCCGAAAAAATTGCTGATGTTTATAATTTTTCAAAAATTGAAACTCCAATTTTAGAGCAAAAAGAGATTTTTGAAAGATCAGTTGGTGAAACAACAGATATTGTTGAGAAGCAGATGTTTACTGTTAAAAGACGAAGAGAGGGGGAGTTAGCTTTAAGGCCTGAAGGAACTGCGCCGATAATGAGGGCTTATCTTCAACATAATTTTAATCGCCTTCCACAGCCAGTAAAACTTTTTTATGAAGGGCCAATGTTTCGGTATGAACAACCTCAGGCTGGCCGTTTGCGTCAATTTCATCAAATAGGATTTGAAATTATTGGTAGTGAAGACCCAATTTATGATGCTCAAATTATTCTTTTAAGTAAACATTTTTTAGAAGAACTTAAAATAAAAAAAATAAATATTCAAATTAACAGTTTAGGTTGCAATACTTGCCGACAAAAATATAAGAATCAATTTTTAGCTTATTATAAAACTAGGCAACGTTCACTTTGCGCTGATTGTCGAAAGAGATTAAATCTTAATCCTTTAAGGATTTTAGATTGTAAAAATGAACGTTGCGAAATATTAAAAAAAGACGCACCAATTATTCTTGATAATTTATGTCAGTCGTGTAAAAATCATTTTAGATCCGTGCTAGAGTATCTTGATGAAATTTCTGTTGATTATATTTTAAATTTTCATTTAGTGAGAGGATTGGATTATTATAATAGAACAGTTTTTGAAATTTTTTCTGATGAATTTAATTTTGCTTTAGCCGGTGGCGGTCGCTACGACAATCTTTCATCGATACTTGGTGGTCCAAAAATTGCAGCCGTGGGAGTTTCTTTAGGAGTTGAAAGACTTGTTGAGGCAATAAAAGATAAAAATATAGAAAATTTAATTTCTAAAAAACCTCGAGTTTTTTTTGTTCAACTTGGAGCACAGGCAAAAAAGAAAGGCATTGAAATTTTAAAGGAACTTTATTATGCTGGCATTAAAACAACTGAGGCTTTAGATAAAGATTCGCTTAAAGCTCAATTGCGAGCAACTGACAAGAGTGGAGCAGATTTTGCTTTAATTTTGGGCCAGCGAGAAGTGATGGAAGATAGTATTATTTTACGTGACATGAAGACCGGAATTCAAGAAAATATTGCAATCAATAAGATTATTAATGAAATTAAAAAAAGAATGCACTAAAATAATTAGAGCAATTAGAATAGTTAGAATAATTTATGGATGATTGTCTTTTTTGTAAAATTGCGAATAAAGAAGTACCGGCTGCTATTTTTTATGAGGACGATAAAACTTTAGGTTTTCTAGATATTAAACCACATTCGTTAGGCCATAGTGTTGTTATTTTAAAAAAACACACTAAAGACATTTTAGATACACCAGAAGATGATTTAAGCAATTTAATAGCGAGCATTAAGAAAATTCTTGAAATTCTTAAGCAATCTTTAAATCCCGACGGTTTTACTATTGGAATTAATCATGGAGAGATAGCTGGTCAAGCTATAGGCCATCTTCATATTCATATTTTACCTCGCTATAAAAATGACAGAGGAGGTTCAATTCACTCAGTGATATTTAATCCTCCAAAAGAGTCGATAGAAGAAACATTAAATATAATTAAAAATGTAAATCTTAAAACAAAAAATGACAATGTAAAATGTTAAAATTTTTCAATTTAAATCATTTTATAATCTTGAACTGTCATTTTGATTTTTGAATTTTACGTTTAATATTATGGTTACAGTAAAAAGAAAAGAAGGTGAATCAACTAGCGCTTTATTGCGTCGCTTCTCTAAGAAAGTTTATCAAAGCGGCATTTTAAAGGAGGCGAAAAAGAAACAATTTAAAACAAGAAAGCCTAGTTTAAGAGCCAAAAAGCTTTCAGCTTTATATAAATTGAAAAAGCAAGAAGAAATTAAAAAAGCCCGAAAATTGGGGAAAATATAAGAAAAGTTAAAATTTAAGTAAGAATAAGCGACAAAGGGTAAAGGGTAAAAAGAAACTTTAAGTTAAAAATCAAAACTTAAAAATCAAAAGTTAAAGTCAAAAATTAAAAGTTTATTGACATGCTACTTTTGAATTTTGAATTTTATTATGGATTTATATCAAAAAATTTCAGATGATTTAAAGGAAGCATTAAAAAATCACGACGAATTAAAAGTTTCAACGTTGCGGTTGCTTTTAACTTCTTTTCATAATAAAGAAATTGAAAAGAAGAGTAAAGAAAAAGATCAAAAACTTACAGAAGAGGAAATAATAGAGATATTAATGAGTGAAGCAAAAAAGCGAAAAGAAGCAATTGAAGTTTATTTAAAAGGTAACAGAGCTGATTTGGCTGATAAAGAAAATAAAGAATTAAATTTTATTCAAAGTTATCTACCGCAGCAGATGACTGAAACTGAAATTAGAAATTTTGTTCAAACAAAAATTAAAGAATTAGGAGTAAATAGCATAAAAGATTTTGGCAAAACAATGGGAATTTTAATGAAAGAATTGAAGGGAAAAGCAGACGCCTCGCTTGTAAATAAAATTTTAAAAGAAGAATTGCAAAGTTAAAAACTAAAATAATTTTTCAATGTTAAATTTTTTAATTTTGTAATTCTAAAATTTCATTAATGAATGAAGTTATAGTCACAAGTTTAGATAGAAAATTTAAAAAAATAGAAAATGAGATTAGAGAATTAGCTTTAAAAATTTTAAAAACATTTAAAAAGCAGGGGATTTATTTAGAGATTTATTTAGTTGATCCTCAAAAGATGCAATTTTTAAACAAGAAATACCGCAAAAAAGATAAAGCTTCAGAAATTTTAAGCTTTAAAGATCCGAAAAAATTTATTTACCCAAAATCGCGAAACAAAAGAATTGGTGAAATTTACCTTAATGGCGAAAAATTCATAAATTATGATTCAGCAATTAAAGTTTTTTTATTGATTCACGGAATTTTGCATCTTTTCGGCTATCAACATAATCAAAAAAGTGATAGAATAAAGATGGAGAGATTAGAAAATAAGATATTTTCTAAATTGATCTAATTATTTTAATTTCTGATTAATCCAGTTAATAACTAATGACTAAATGACTAATATATAAAAATTAATTTTAGTCATTAGAAATTAAAAATTGTAAGTTATTTAGAATAATTAGAATAATTTTATTTAAATTTTTTGATTTTTTGGATTTTAATTTATTATTATGTATCTTACTGCTCTTGATCTAGGAACTTCACAAATAAGGTTATTAGTTGGAGAATTTGCTAAAGATGGTCAATTAAATTTAAAAGCTGTTTTTAAAAGTCCTTCGGCGGGTTTAAGAAAAGGAGAAATTGTTGACATCAACGATACTGTTTCTGTTCTTAAGCAAATTTTTTCTAATCTTCGACATTTTCATAAAAGCGTTCTAGATAATATTTTTTTGAATGTAAGCGGAGTAAATGCAAAGATGAGTTATTCTCGAGGCATTGTAGCAGTTTCTCGCGCTGACTATGAAATTAGAGAAGATGATATTAGCCGCGTTATCGAAGCTTCTCGAGCTATTAATTTAGCTCCAAATCGTCAAATTCTTCATACCATCACTAAGGAATTCATTATTGATGGAGTTTCTAATGTTAAAGAACCCTTATCAATGACCGGAAATCGTTTAGAAGTTAATAGTTTAATTATCGATGTTTTTTCTCCTGTCATAAAAAATCTTAGTAAAGTAGTAGAGTTGGCTGGTGGAAATATCGGTGGTTTGATTTATAATCCTATTGCTAGTTCTCGTTCTGCTCTCACTAAAAGTCAGAAAGAATTGGGAGTTTGTTTAATTGATATTGGTTTTTCAACTACTTCGTTGGCTGTTTGGGAAGAAGACAATATTTTGGGATTAAAAGTTTTTCCAATAGGTTCTTCTCACATTACTAATGATTTAGCAATTGGCCTTAAAAGTTCTATTGAAATAGCTGAAATTATTAAACTTTCTTTTGGTTATGCTTTAGCTAAAGGAGTGCCAGCAAGAGAAATGATTAATTTAAATGATATAAACGAAAAATTTAAAGGAGTTGTTTCTAAAAGGTTTATAGCAGAAATTATTGAAAGTCGACTTTCAGAAATTTTTGAATTAGTTAATGATGAATTAAAATTAATTTCAAGAGCAGGACAGCTTCCGGCCGGCGTAGTTCTGGTTGGTAACGGCGCTAAATTACCAGGCATAGTTGATCTTGCTAAACAAGAATTAAAATTACCAGCTCAAATTGGTATCCCACAATTATCTGAAATTGAGATGTCAAATTCAGAATTTTCTTCTCAATTAGAAGATCCAGAGTTTGCTGAAGTCGCAGGTCTTCTTTTATGTGCTAAAGATCAATATCAAAATGGATTTTCTAATAGAAGCGGCAGCAGGTCTTTAATTTCAAAAATTTTCAAGCCATTTATGCCATAGAAATTTAAAGTGTAAATTCAAGGTTTAAAAAAATAACAGTTCAAAGTGCTGAAATTAGGTAATTTTGTAATTTTATATTGTCATTTTATATTTTGATTTTTGCAATTTGATTTAATTTATGAAGAAAAAGATAAAAAAATTGAAATCAGTAAAAATGAAGAAAACAGGCAAGAACGTTTCTCCGGCGAAAATTAAAGTTATAGGCATTGGTGGAGCCGGCGGAAATGCTATTTCAAGAATGGTCAAAAATTTTCCTAAAGGGATTGATTTTGTGGCAATTAATACTGATATTCAAGACTTAAATCATACTAAAGCAAAAAAGAAAATTTTTATCGGTAGGAATATTACTAAGGGGTTAGGGACTGGCATGAAGCCGGAATTAGGGAAAAAAGCTGCTGAAGACGCAAAAGAGGAGATTAGTCAGGCATTAAAAGGAGCGGATATAATTTTTATTACTGCTGGCTTTGGTGGAGGAACTGGTACAGGAGCTAGTCCGGTGGTTGCTGAGATCGCTAGAGAATTAGGAATTTTAACTATTGCAGTAATTACAAAGCCATTTAGTTTCGAAGGGGCAGAAAGAAGTCGTTTGGCTGAAGAAGGGATTGCAAATTTAGGAGAAAAAGTAGATGCTGTTATCACAATTCCAAATGATAGGATTTTTAATCTCATTGATAAAGAAACTTCTTTACCAAAAGCTTTTGAAGAAATTGATGAAGTTTTGAAAAACGCTATTGAAGGAATTTCTGAAATTATTATGACATCCGGCGTGATAAATGTTGATTTCGCCGATGTAAAGACTATATTAGAAAACACAGGCTTAGCAGTGATTGGCGTAGGAAAAGCAGCTGGTAAAGACAGGGCGATAAATTCAGTGAATTTAGCTTGCAATTCTCCGCTTCTTGAGATTCCTATTGATGGAGCAAAAGCGGCACTTTTTAGTATTGCTTCAAATAGAGATTTAAAAATGGAAGAAGTGAATGAAATTGCTCAGGTAATTTCTTCGAATCTTGACTCAAATGCAAAAATTATTTTCGGAACTTATCACAGCAGTAATCTTAAAAAAGGAGAATTAAAAACTATTGTCATTGCCACCGGTTTCATTGATCAATTGACAAAACCTTTAAGAGTTCAGACAGATTTATTTATTCGTTCAGTAGAAAAGGAGAAAGAACAACCAACTTTAATTGAAGAAAAAATGAAAGAAAAACTTCAACCTCTTGATTTAGGCAAGCCAAAAGATAAAAAAAGTGTCGAAAAAAAAGCGAAGACTTCACCGCCAGACGAAGATATCTGGGAGGTGCCAGCTTTTTTAAGAAAAAAACGTAAATAAAAGATTATAAATTTTTAATTATCAATTTTCCCGCCTAAATTTTTTTATGAAAAATTTAGGCGGACAAGCACTTTGCAATTAATTATCAATAATTCAATTTAATTTTCGCTTACGTTCAAGAAATTTTCACAAATTTTCAATTACGAACGTTCGTATTTGAAAATTAATTAATTGTAAATTAATTGAAAATTGGTTATTGAAAATTGAAAATTATTAAAATTTATTAATTATTAATATGTTTACACAAATAAAAAAGCGAGATGGTCAAATAGTAGATTTTGACCAAACAAAAATTACTAATGCTATTTCAAAGGCCTTGACTGCGACTAACGAAGGGGATGGAAAATTGGCAAAAAAACTTTCAGATAAAGTTGTAAAATTGATGGAACGCCGCTTTAAAAAAGACGAAATTCCTTCAGTTGAACAAATTCAAGATATTGTTGAAGAAGTGCTTATTTTAGAGGGTTACGCTGAAACCGCTAAGGCTTATATTTTATATCGAGAACAACGACGAAGAATTCGAGAAGCAGTTTCTGCAACTGATGAAGCAGTAGAAATGATAGATAAATATATTCAAGAATTAGATTGGCAAGTTCAGGAGAATGCTAATATGGCTTATTCTCTCCAAGGTCTTAATCATTATGTTACCTCTGCTGTTACTAAAAAATATTGGCTTAATAAAATTTATCCTAAAGAAATAAGAGAAGCAGTTAATTCAGGAGATTTTCATCTTCACAATCTTGATTGTTTAGGGCCTTATTGCATGGGTTGGGATTTAGAAGATTTATTATTAAAAGGATTTGGTGGAGTATCTAGTAAAATCGAGACAAAACCTGCGAAACATTTTCGAGTTGCTTTAGGACAGTTAGTTAATTTTTTCTATACTCTACAAGGAGAAAGCGCTGGCGCACAAGCGGTCTCTAATTTCGATACTCTTCTGGCACCTTTTATTAGATATGATAATTTAACTTATTCTCAAGTTAAACAAGCTCTGCAGGAATTTTTGTTTAATTGTTCAGTGCCAACTCGCGTGGGATTTCAAACACCTTTTATAAATCTTTCTTTAGATATTACACCTTCGCCAAGCTTAGCTAACAATTCAGTGATTATTGGTGGTCAGCCGCAAAAAGAAACTTATAAAGAATTTCAAGAAGAAATGAATGTTTTAAATAAAGCGTTTTATGAAGTAATGATGGAAGGAGATGCTAAAGGAAGACCATTCACTTTTCCAATTCCTACAATTTCTGTTACTAAAGATTTTCCGTGGGACAATCCAGCGTTAGAACCAATGTGGGAAGCTACAGCTAAATATGGCATCAATTATTTTTCTAATTTTATTCAATCCGATATGAAACCTGAAGATGTTAGGAGCATGTGTTGTCGGCTTCGATTGTCAAATGCCGAACTTTATAAAAGAGGCGGTGGTCTTTTTGGCGCAAATCCGCTCACTGGATCAATTGGCGTCGTGACAATTAATATGCCACGAATTGGTTATCTTTCTAAAACAAAAAAAGAATTTTTTGAAAGATTATCAAGAGCAATGGATTTATCTAAAGAAAGCTTAGAGATCAAACGGAAAGTTTTAGAAAATTTTATCGAGAAAGGACTTTATCCCTACTCGAAATTTTATCTTTCGGGCGTAAAAAAGATGAGAGGAGAATATTTTGGTAATCATTTCTCCACCATCGGCTTGATAGGAATGAATGAAGCTTTGCTTAATTTCCTTGGTGAAGATATGTCTTCATCAAAGGGAGTTAAGTTTACTCTTGAAGTTTTAGATTTTATGAGAGAAAGATTAGTGGGTTATCAAAAAGAAACCGGCAATCTTTATAATTTAGAAGCTACGCCAGCTGAAAGTACTGCTTATCGACTTGCTCTTAAAGATAAAGAAAAATATCCAGATATTATTACTGCTGGTACCGAGAAAATTCCTTATTACACTAATTCAACAATGTTACCGGTTAATTTCACTAATGATGTTTTTGAGGTTTTAGATTTACAAGATGATGTTCAATCAAAATATACAGGCGGAACAGTTCTCCATATCTTTTTAGGAGAAAGAATTTCTGATACGAGAGCAGTCAAAAGTTTAATTAAGAAAGTTTTTGAAAAATATCATTTACCTTATATTACTATCACACCAACTTTTTCAATTTGTCCAACTCATGGTTATGTTTCAGGCGAGCATTTTTATTGCCCTCTTTGCACTATCAAACAGCCATGTGAAGTTTATTCACGCATCGTTGGCTATCTAAGGCCAATTTCTCAATGGAATAAAGGAAAACAAGAAGAATTTAAAGAGAGAAAAGAATATAAAATTAAACAACAAAAGGCAACTTTAATAAATTATTCTAATTAACTTAATCAAATATCATTAAAATTCAAAATTCAAAAGTTATTGATACGCTATTTTTGAATTTTGACGTTGTTAATGATGCACGACGTTTTTCTTGACAGCATTAACTTATCTAGTATTATTAGAATAATATGTCTACCCTGTATTTTCTCAATCTAAGAGAAAGAATAAGCTCTTCTCAATCTTCTCAAAACA
>CAYXLL010000006.1:0-12094 GCA_964465875.1 uncultured Candidatus Saccharibacteria bacterium | reverse complement strand
CCAACCCCTCCAGGAGAAATGACGCCATCTTCTAATTTTGTAGCTGCTACTCCTCCAATAGGAAAGCCATATCCTTCATGGATATCAGGCATAGCTAAAGTATATTTTACTACGCCAGGAAGAGTGGCAGTATTAATTAATTGCTCTAATGACTCATCTTTTAAACACTCCTCTAATATCTTTTCAGAAGCATAAATGCGCGCTGGAACACGCATCTCTTTATGTAAATCTTGCGGTATTTCCCATAAGTAATCAGTAATTTTTTTAAAATCTTCTTTTAGCATATTTTTAATTTATTGTAGCAAAAAATTTTAAAAAACAAAAAGGCAGTTAAAAAACAACTGCCTTTTATTTAATTTCTTCCATCTCCTCGGGCGACTCCTCCCACTCCTCCCTTATTTTCTCAGATATTTTTGGTAGCTCATTTGATTTCTCAAATGATTCTTTAAACTTTTCTGTTTTTTCTTCTTGTTTCTTTAGAAAAATGATTCCAGTTTCTTGTCTTGTCGCATTAGTTGAAGATTTTACAGAATCAAAACTAGGCTGATAAACTTGATACTCTCGCCTTTGATGATCTTTTTTTACTGGAACGACTTTAAAAACCTTTGGCGGAACTGTTTTAAACCTATAAGCCAAAATTGTTCCTACTTGATCTTTAAGGATTACTACATAACAATCTGGACCAATCCATTTATAAGCAAGCGTTTCATAAATACCATAATTTTTTAAAGGTCTGCTTAAAAAATGGTCTTCCGCCAAAAATCCCCTTTTTAAACCTGCAGTAATAATTAAAATTCCAATTAGAAATAAATATCCAAAAATCAACAAAGACAAAGGAAAAATCCGCGAAATAGTAGAAATATAAACTGGCTCTTTATCTTGCTCAAATCTCTCGCCCGCTTTAAAAAAGAAAAAACCAATTAAAAACAAGCCAAATATCACAATACTACTTACTACAAAAAACCAACCAACTAGCCCTGTCATTGCGCGCCTCCTTTAATGTATTAAATGTTAAAAAGCTAAAATGCTGGCTATTCTTTAAGATTAAATATCAAAAAGAATAGTAGCCTCAAGATTACCATTTTTCTCTTTAATGCTCAAGTCGTGATAAGTTACTGCTTTAATATCTTCGTCAAAATTTTCTACTGGCAAACTAACAATTTCGGCCTCTAATTTTACTTCCTCCTTTAATTTACGATACATGATGTATGATACATAATAAATGTTTTTAGTGATTTGACTTTTAGCTAAAATTTCGTTCAAAAAATCAGCTAACAAAGTTTCTCTATCTATTGATTTTATTTTAATTTTTTCTTTTTTCTGTATTAGTTTGCGCTCATTCTGTATTGGTCCGTGTTTTAAAATTTGTGCCATTGCTAAAGCCGCATTTTTAAAAATATCTTCCAGATTTTTTCCGTAAACTTTAATTTTAATATCAGCTTTATGTTCTAAAATTTTGTATTTCATAAAATTTTATAAATACAAAAGGTAATTACTAGTATTTAATTGAAGTGTTTTAAGCATTCACTTTAGTTATATAACTATCTAGCGCTTTCTTTACCGCTTCTTTTTCGTTCCAAGGTATTTTTTTACCATTTTCTACATGAATCCATGATTCGCAACCTTTTCCAGTAATAATAATTACATCGCCCTTTTTTGCTAAAGAAACGGCTTTCTTAATTGCTTCTTGTCTATCTAAAATTATCCAATAATTTTTTGTAATTTGAAATTTGGATTTTTGGTTTTGTGAAAATCCGCTTTCTATATCTTTTATAATTTGAAGCGGATTTTCATTATATGGATCTTCATTGGTCAAAATAATTTCGTCACAATAATTTGTAGCAATTTCTCCCATTTTTGGCCTTTTCCATTTGTCTCGTCCTCCACCAGCTGAACCTAGTATGCAAATAAGCTTTGAGCTTTGAATTTCTTGCCCTCCCAAGTTTTTTTTGAAAATTTGAGAAGGTAAAATTTTTGACTTTATAGCTTCATAAACCTTTCTGAGACTATCCGGCGTATGAGCATAATCAATAATAACTTTAAATGGTTCGTTTTGAACAATCTCCATTCGGCCCGGAACTCCAGAAAAATTTTCCAATGCTTTTTTAATAATTCCTTCTTCAATGTCGATAGTCTGAGAAAAACTTACAGCAGCAGCAACATTTTCTAGATTAAAATCAGTTGCTAAAAATCCAGGAAGCGAAAAGCGAGAAAAAGAAATGTCATCTTTTGAAAATAAAATAATTTTTCCGCCTTTAGCAGCCTCGATAAAATATCGAGCGCTTGGATCATCTTTATTAATAAAAAATAATTTTTGCTCTTTACTCTTTGCTTTTTGCAATTTACTAACATGCCTAAAAAAACTCAGCTTTGCTTCTCGATATTTTTCAAAACTACCATGAGCTTCAATATGTTCTGGCGCTAAATTAGTAAAAATAGCAGCAGACCAATGAATAAAACAATGTCGATATTGAACAACTCCCTGTGAAGTAACTTCAATTAAAGCAACTTCACAACCTGAATTTACGGCTTTTCTTAAAAAGGCTTGAATAAAAAATCGCCCCGGCATTGTATTGTCAGTTAAATTTTTTTCTGACTTATCAGCAATTTTTATTCTAATTGAGGAAAGAAGAGCAGTTTTCTTGCCAGCTTCTTCAAGAATAGCATTGATTAATTCTATAGTAGTAGATTTCCCTTTAGTACCTGTAACACCAACCACAAAAATTTTCCTTGAAGGAAAACAATAAATTAAATTTCCAAAAAACGCTAAACAATAATGATAAATTTTCTTCAACATTTTATAAATAATTTTCAGGATTAATCGTGACGCCAATCGGCACCAGACCTCGTGCCGGTGGAATCGATTTCATTATAATACTTGGCGCCCAATAAACTCCAAAATGAAGATGTGGGCCAGTGACAAAACCAGTATTACCAGAATAACCAATGAGATCTCCTTTCTTTACTGAATCGCCAACAGAAACTAATTGTTTTGAGAGATGGGCATAAAAAGTAGCTAAATTATTTCTATGTTTAATTAAAATATATTTACCATATTGATATTTAGCATAAAGACTTTGATCATTATTATCCACAGCAATCACTTCACCATCGCTAGCAGCATAAACAGGTGTACCAATTGGCGCTCCAATATCAATACCATTATGAGGATTACCATGATAAAAATAAGAATATTCTGTTTCACCATATTTCTGTGTTAATCTGCCACTACCACCATCTTTAGTTAATGTTATCGGCCATTTTAAAAGACCTGGCAACTTTTCTGGAAAAACACTGTAATTAAAATCTTTTTCTAAAGTTTGCTCAAGTTTACTAATTTCATCGGCGATAGCTGCTTGTTGCTTTTGCAATTCAGTTAATTGTTTTTGATAATTTTTTTCTTGATTTTTTGTCTGAGTTAATAAATATTGTTTAGTATTTTTCAAATCCTCATTGATGTTTTTTCTATTTTTTAAAGTTTGATTTTCATTTTGCACTTGTTGCTGTTTTTTTGTAGTTTCCTCTAGCGCAGATTTAAGTTGAACTTGAAACTTCTGTAATTCAGAAATTTCTAAAACTAGTTTATTATTAAGATCTTTCATTCCTTGTAATTCAAAAAAACTATCACTTAAATTACTATTTTTTAAAAAAATCGTTAAAGGAGTTTCTTCGTCAGCTTGCTGAAGTTGGCGCAAAATTGTAATAATCGCTTCTTTTTTTTGATTTATATTAGTTTCAGCATTTAAAATATCGTATTGCAAAGATTCAATTTCTAAATTTAATTTCTCGATAGTTAATTCACTGGAACGAATATTTAAATTAAGCTGGCTGATCTGTTTATCTATTTTACTAATTTCTTGTTTTAAAGTTTGACCTTGCTCTTGAGATTTTTCAAGTTGTTCTTGGGTTTCTTGTATTTGATTATTTATTTGTTTTAATTCTTCATTTTTCTTTCGAATAGATTCTTCAAGATCTTCTCTGGTTGTAGCAAAAGAAAAATGAGCTCCTGCAAAGCTAATGAATAATAATAAAAAAATCGATAAAATTCTTTTTTTACTCATAACATCATTTTATATTATCTTAAAATGGTTGACAATTAAAGATGTATCCTGTATTCTAAACTCTATATCTTTAATTTTATTTTAATCCGATGCCTATTACTAAATCTGCGAAAAAGGCTTTGCGCCAAAATAAAAGAAGAAAAAATAATAATTTAAAAACCTCGAAAAAATTTAAAGAGGCTATTAATCAATATAAAAAAGCTATCGAAGCAAATGATAAAGATAAAGCAAACAAGATCCTTCCTTTAGTTTACAAAAATCTTGATAAAGCAGCTAAAAAAAACGTGATTGATAAAAATAAAGCAAGCCGCTTAAAATCTCGTCTCTCTAAAAAAATTAAATCTTTTCCTGCTGCGTAATTGCTAAATCTACTAAAGCCTCTTCATAATCTAACTTTCCTAATTTCACTAAAATATCATAATTAGCCAATCTTTTTGTAAGCTTTTTTGTTTTCTTTCTCGATCCCGCTAATAAATTGAATATTTTTGCTGGCTCTTCTCGATAAGAAAAAAGTTTCTCTAAAGAAAAGAGACTTTGATTTAAATTTCCTCCATATAAATTATTAATAAAGTCATAAATATTATAAGGAAGATTATATTCAATATATTTCTCTAGATCAGAAATATCTAAGTCTGTCTTCCCAATAAGAGCAATTTTATCTAATTCAGTAATTAAACTCCAGGTGTCATTTAAATAAATTTCAATTAAAAATTTAATAGCTCTAGTAGTGAAATTAATATGTCTTTGTTGCGTTTCTTTTTTTATAAAAAACTCTAATTGGCTACTATTAAGAGATTGAAATTCCTGATGTTGGACCGGACTAGTAAGAAGAAATTCAAATTCTTTTGTTGGCAAATTTTTTTCGGGAATAACTAACACTATTGCTTCTTTATTTAAATTATTCTTTAAAAATTCTTTTAACTTTTTTCTATCCGCTTGAAAAGCGTTTTCCAAAACCGCCATTTTTATTTCTTCAAAAAATGAGCGGTTTAAATCAAATTCCTGTAGCTTCAAAAAATCCTCTTCTTCTTCAAGATTAAAAAATTGCAAAACAAAATTTGGATGGCGTTTTTTATATTCTTCTATAATTTCTCTTGTTTTTTTGTCGCGACGATAATCGTCAGAACCATATAAAAAAATAATCATAATAAAAATTCAAAAATTAAAATTCAAAAATCAAAATGATAAATTAAAATGTAAAAAATTATTACTTTTTCCCTTTTAGGGTTAAAATGCTCGATCCTAATACATTAGCAACCTCTTGGTTTTCTTTCAGTAAATTGTCAACAACGTCTCGATGCCTTGGAATAAACTCTTTAATAAGAATAAGCCAGTATTTAGTTTCATTTGCCGACTTTAGGGCAATTTCGAAAAAATGAATATAATCTTTTTTAGGGCTGGAAGATTTTGCTTCCACAACATTTGGCCCCTATAGAAGTAGCACTTCTTGTCAGTTGATCAATAACTGGCCAAAAAACTTTATTTTCTCGAAGAATTTCGCGCAGCTTTAATATTTTAACAGAAAACTGAATGAGCCGTTCTATAAAGTCCTTTTTGAATTTTTCTCTGTCATTTTGCATTTTGATTTTTGATTTTATGCCCGCTGGCACTTTGGACAAAAATGAGCGCTTCGACCGCCAATTTTTATTCTCTTTATTATAGCGCCACATCTTCTACATTTTTCTCCCTCTCTTTGATAAACAGCGCGTATTTCAGCATACTTTCCAGGTTTTCCTTCTGGGTCTCGAAAATCGCTAATTGATGTCCCTCTCATTTTGATGGCTTTCTCTAAAACACTATGCATTGCCTTATAAAGATTCTTAATTTCTAAATCTGCTAATTGATTTGCTAATTTCAAGGGATGAATTTTTGCCTGCCAAAGAATTTCATCAGAATAAATATTTCCAATTCCGCTAATAACGCTTTGATCCATCAAAACTTCTTTTATTTTCCTTTTTTCTGATTTTATTAATTTCTTAAATTCTTCAAAATTAAAATTTTTATCTAATGGATCTGGACCAAGTTCTTTAATTTCTTTTAAATTTTCAATATCAGAAGGACTGCTTAGAATTACTTTAGCAAATTTTCTTAAATCAGAAAGTGCCAACATTTTTCCATTATTTAAAAACAATATTAAATGAATGTAATTATTGACTGTTTCTTCTAGGGGCCCTTTTTCAATCGGCTGCCACTTGCCGTTTTCCATTTGCCATTGGCCGCATAACAAATGGCCGGTTAGCTTTTGATGAATCAATAAAATCATTTTTTTAGTGTTTAGCTTGTAGCTTTTAGTTAAAAAAATGAGAATATTTTTCCCGCGTCTTTCAATCTCTTCAATTTTCGCGCCTTTAATTTGTTTTTTAAAATTTTCAAATGACGGTTTTTTAATAAGCTGATAAGCATCAGTCCAAACATCAACGATCTGCAATCCAATAATCTTCTTTTTCAAATCATCCACAATTGTTTGTACTTCTGGGAGTTCAGGCATAATAATAACTTTCTAAGCCTTTTATTCTTCTTCGTAAATTGTTTCTTTCGGAGGCACTAAACTTGAATCAGTTGGAATAGTAAAATAGAAAGTAGTGCCACGATTAAGCTCAGACTCAGCCCAAATTTCACCACCATGCTGCCTTATAATATTTTTAGCAATAAAAAGCCCAAGCCCAGAGCCGTCAGCAACAACTTTTTCCGCATTTTCTGCCCGGAAAAATTTAGTAAAAAGTTTATTCATTTCTTCAGGTGGTATGCCAATGCCAGTATCTTTAATTGAAATCAAAACATAAGGTTTATCTTTAAGTCGACTAAGATTAACTGTAACTTCTCCATTTTCTACATTATATTTAATAGCATTATCAATTAGATTAGAAACAGCGTAGCTCAATTTCTCTTTATCAATAAAACAAACGATCGATTCTTCTGTTTTTTGGAAATAAAGTTTTATTCCATATTCTTCAGCTAAAGATGTTTTTTCTTGTAAAATTTTTTCCAAAAATTCTACAATATCAGCATTTTCAAAATGATAGCCGAACCTTCCTTCTTCTATCTTTGAAACATCTAGCAGATCATTCACAATTTTTAAAGCTCTCGCAGAAACAGTCAACCCTTCACTAATTAAATTTTTCTGCTCTTCTGAAAGCGTCTCTTTATTAAGTGATTCAAAAATCCAATACAAACTAGTTAAAGGTGTTCGAAGTTGATGAGAAGCAGTAGTAATAAATTCATTTTTAGAACGTAAAATTTCAATCTCTCTAGTTCTATCTTTAATTAATTTTACAAATCCTAAAATTTCTCCTTCTAAGCCAATAAGTTTATCTGTAGAAATTCTTAACTCTAATCGAGGATCGTCTAGTGAAATATCAATAACTTCAGGATAAATACCCGCCTCCGATCTTTTGACAGAAAGCGGCGCTAGCGACGGAAACATTACTTGTGCCATTATCCTAAATTTAGGATCTTTAGTTAAAGATAGTGAAAATTGCTTGCCTAAAATATCTTTAGCATTAATATTAAGAATATTTTCAGCTGCTCGATTACAAATTAAAATTCTAAAATTTTCATCGTAAGCGATAACGCCAGTATCTAAATTAGAAATAATTGCATTAAGTTCGGTACGCTCCAATTTAGCATTTCTACTAGTTTTCGCTAAATTAAAACTAATAAAAAAATTTATAACTCCTAAGACTAAAAAAACGACCAACATTATTAAAGTCCAAGAAAGTGGTTGGGTAAAAATACTTAGAATCAAGATTACAATCGCAACTACAAGAAATACCCAAAAAGCTCGCATTTCGGCACTTTTTATTAAAGAATTTTTTTGTTTTTTTGGCATTGAATTAATCGCCATAATTTTATTATCTCATTTTTATCCTTTCAATTAAAGACTTAAAACCTAAATTATCAAAGTAAGCCAAAAGTTTCTCTTTAGATAAACCATTAAAAGTTATCTCTTCTATGTTTTTTATCTCTATCGGCGCTTCGCAATTAATTTGTGCTAATTCTCGAGAGAGCAAGGCTACTTCTTTGTTCTCTAATAATTTTTTAAAAATTTTTTCTTGAAGAAGCGATGGATTGCTTTCAATTTCTTTGAATAAACTATCTAAATTTTTAAATTTTAAAATTAAAGAGGTGGCTGTTTTTGGACCAATGCCTTTTACGCCAGGAATATTATCTGAAGTATCGCCGACTAATCCTTTAAGTTCTGGAAGATAAATAGGAGAAACACCGTAACGTTCAACCACTGCTTTCTCGTCACAAATTTTTGTTTTGCTAACACCAGTTTGCAAAAATTCTACCATAACCTTTTCATCATCAACAAGTTGTAAAGTGTCTAAATCGCCTGTTAAAATTTTAATTTTTAAATCAGGGATATTTTTAAATTTTTTAACAAAAGAACCAATTAAATCGTCTGCTTCAAAACCCGGAATTTCAAATGTTTTAACGCCGAATTGCTCAAAAAGCGTATGAGCTTCTTTGATTTGAAAAATAAGATCAAGCGGTGCCTTAGGTCTATGAATTTTATAATCATTAAATTTTTCTTTACGAAATGTTGGCTCTGGTCGATCAAACAAAGCAGCAATATAATCAGGAGGACTAATTTTATCTTTTTCAGAAGGAAGTAAAATTTTTATTAAAATTGAAGATAAACCATAAAGAGCGCCAGTTGGCTGATTATCTTTATTAGTAAAAGATGGCAAGGCATGAAAAGCCCGATGAACTAAAGCATTAGAATCAAGAAGCAATAAAGTTTTCATAAGATTGTTTTAATTAATGACTAAACGACTAATATTTAAAAACTAATTTTTGCCATTAGAAATTAAACATTAAAATTTGATCAGAATAATTTGAATAATTAGGTCAATTAGAATAATTTCATTTTACATTTTAATTTTCGCCTTTTGAATTTTGACTTTACAATAATTTTTCTTTCATTTTCTTTTTCCCCGTATTCAAATTTTAGCCAAATTGTATCTTTTGGCAAAATGTTTTTAATTTTTTCTGCCCATTCAATTAAAATGATTGCTTGGCGATCTTGAAATAGTTGTTTAACTCCTAAATTAATAATCTCTTCTGGTTTTGTAATTCTATAACAATCAATATGATACGCCCTTCTAAATTTTTCGTAAGCCTTTTTTTGATGATTTGTATCTTTTATTTTGTAATTTTTAATTATTATAAAAGTTGGGCTGGTGACTCTTTTATTAATTCCAAGGCCTTTTAAAAAACCTTGAATAAAAGTAGTTTTTCCGCTTCCAAGGTCTCCACTAAAAGCCAAAATTAAGGCCTTTTCCCTTTTAGGCTTTATTTTCAATATTTTTTGCGCTAAATCTTTGGCAATTTTTTTTGTCTGCCTAGATGATTGAGTTTTAATTTTCAGAATCATGAATTAAATTAAGTTTTTTTATTATAATAAAAAAGGCAGTAGTTAAAATTAATATGATAGCACCGCCAGCAACTATACCTATAGAAAATTGATTTGATCTTAAATCGCCTGAAGATTTTATTTGTTGATCAACTAAAGCAAGATTATGGCCTCCTAAATTTAATTTGCTTGAATTTATTTCTTGTTTTATAATAAAAGAGTTTTCTTTCTTAGAAAGAATAGCGCCTTCAGTAACGTTGAAATTATAAGAAGCTTTATCAATTAATTCACCGTTTTGATTATATAAAAATAAACTGTCGCCGTTATTATTTAAACTAATCTTAGTTTTATCTGAAGAAAGAGTTAAAAATCCGTGAGGACTAATTTCTTCTTTTTGAACAATAAAAGTCTTTCCTGAAGCGTCTTTTATTTTCCAACTAGAAAGAAAAACAGTTTGATCTGAATTATTATAAATTTTAATCCATTCAGATGCAGTATCTTTGCCGATTGGGTTAGGAAGAATTTCAAAAAATTGAACCATTGACAAATTTTTTTTAATATGTTATAATTATATTCTAATATAGACAATAAAGAAAGAGGGGCGATTAGCCCTGTGGCTAGATAAGGAATTTCTTTAGATTTTAGGAAGATCTGGTTCCGGCTGGATCTCTCCTCGAAGAAGTTCTTAATCTCTTCTAGGAAAGAGTTTTGCCTTTCCATTAATTAAGGAAAGGATGTAGCCACAGAGTTAATCGCCCCTTTTACCATTCTAAAGCTCCTGCTACTCTCTCTACTTCTTCTTGAGTCGTAATTCCTCGCAAAATTTTTAAAATGCCATCTTGGCTCAAACTAACCATTCCTTCTTCAGCTGCTAACTTTTTAATTTCTGTTTCAACTGGTGATTTTCCTATTAAATCTTTTAATTTATCAGTAACTTCTAATAATTCAAAAATAGCGATTCTTCCTTTATAACCTAAATGATTGCACTTTTCGCAACCTTTAGGTTTAAAAATTTGAAGGTTTTTAAATGAATTTTTATTAACTCTTTCTGGAAGTTGACTCAAAAATTTATCAGCCTTTTCTTTGAATTCAGAAGTAATTTCTACTGGCTCTTTACAATTTTCACAGAGTCGCCGCACTAATCTTTGAGCAATAATAATATTTAAAGCTGGCGCTACAATTTGAGGTTTCGCTCCTAAATCAAGCAGTCGAGGAATAGCGCCAGAAGCATCATTCGTGTGTAAAGTAGAAAAAACTAAATGACCAGTAAGGGCCGAGTGCATAGCAATTTCAGCAGTTTCAAGATCGCGAATTTCACCGATTAAAATAATATCTGGATCTTGACGTAGGGCAGAACGAAGGCCCGAAGCAAAAGTATAGCCAGCCGAAGGATTAACTTGAGTTTGTTCAATGCCTTCCAAATGATATTCTATAGGATCTTCAATAGTAATAATTTTCGTTTCTGAAGACTGAACATGAGTAAGAAAAGTATAAAGCGTTGTAGTTTTCCCAGAACCAGTTGGACCAGTATTTAAAATCGCGCCATTAGGCCTTAACAATTCTTTTTGAATAATTTCCAGGTCATCTTCACGAAAACCTAAGTCTTTGATAGACAATCTAATAGTTTCTGGATCTAAAATTCGCAAAACTATTGCCTCTCCAAATTCAGCAGGCATCACTGATGTTCTAATTTCAATCGTTTTGTCCGGTAAATTTACAGAAAATCGACCGTCTTGAGGTTCGTCATGAATATTAATTTTCAAACCAGAGAGAAGTTTTACTCTTGAAAGAATTGGATTGTAAGCATTATAAGACAGTTCTTCCCAAACATCATAAAGCAAACCATCGATTCTTATTCTTAATTTCACTTTTTTTTCTTTTGGTTCAAAATGGACATCAGAAGCTCGATTAGAAATAGCGCCAGCTATAACTACTTCTAAGATTTGAGCAGTATTAATACTATTAGCGCCAATTTTTTCTAACTCTCTTCTGATGGCTTCTAAAGAATTTAAAGATTTTCTTAATTCGTTTAATCGTGTTTTTTCTAATCTGATCTGACCAGTAATTTTTTCTTTAGTTTTAGGAACAAAACGATAAAAATCCCAAATCGCTTTAAGGCCGCTTAAAGAACAAATTAAAAAAGATAAATTATATCCCTGAACAGTTAATTTATTAATTATTTTTTTTGTTTCCGGCAAAGAAGGGTCATAAACAGCAACTGCTAAATTTTTTTGTTTCATTTCAATAACTGCTAATTTCGCTGTTTTAGCATCTTCTTCTGAGATAAGACTTAAAGCCTCAATATTAATGGGCGCTGTTCTTGGATCAATATAAGAACACTTTAATTGAGACGCTCTTCTTTGAGCATCTCTTTCTTCGGCCTCCCGCCGCATTTGTTGAAGTTTTTCTTCAACTTCTTTATCTAAAGGTGGCATATTAATATAAAGTATGACTGAAAAACATCAGACTTTCAAGGGCCCACTCACAACGCCCCATAAATTACACAAACAAGAGATCGATAATAAAATTTAAAATCTAAAAATGAAACTTAATTCAAAATTCAAAACTTCAAAAGTTTTTTTAAGTTTTTTATTCTTAATATAAGAGTCGAAATTCTTCCTTCTACTTTTTATCTGTTATGCTATAGCATAACAGTGAAACAATAATAGATACG
>CAYXLL010000005.1:0-12137 GCA_964465875.1 uncultured Candidatus Saccharibacteria bacterium | reverse complement strand
CTTCTTGCTCAAGGCAATGGAGAATTTTTAGGAAATGGCTGCGATACTGATAGCGTCACAGATTTTGATCTTCGCGATGTTCCTACCCCGCAGAATTCAAAAAATTTACCAGAGCCGCGCAATGCTCCAACAACAATTAAAGATTTTAATATAACTTTCAGTTCCACTACTATGTCATTAAATCTCAGTTGGTCGTCTTCTACTGATGCCTTAAATAGTTCTGAGGGTATCATATATCAGATCTTAGACATTTCTAGCTCAACTGACACTAGTTTTACGCCTTTTATTTTTGCACCGGCTACTTCTACTCAAAGAAATATTACAATCCAAGAAATTGGAAGAAGTTATAAATTTTCTATTCAGCCATTTGATAAAGATGAGTTAGGTGGTGAGATAACAGAAAAAGAAATTCAAGTGCCGAGTTTTCTATCGCATTTATATTTTTATAATGGAAAATATGACGATTCAACTTCGACTTTAGCAGAATTTTATTTTGACTCATATCCATTTATTCCTACTGTATCCTGGGATTTAGCGCAATATGGCTATGGGGTTGCTTCTTTTAAGGCGATGGTAATTTATTTTAATAAAGATTTAAACCAGGCAAATGTTACGCGTGATTTTTGGACAAGCGCTCCTCCTAGCAATTGGCCAGGTGTTAATCATCCTGACTTAACAAATTTAGTTCAACTAAAGTATATTACTCTTAGTAGTAATAGCCTTAATCCGCATGAAATGGTGTTATTGTATGATAACATCAAAAAAGGATTAGATGGGGGAAGTGGCGCTTATAGTGTTTGTTTACTTGCTCCTTTAGAAGATAATCATTTACTTTTACCAGTGAGTTCTCTTGGTGGAATAAATCCTTCCTCGACCGATGATTATTTCACGGTAGCTTTTTACGCTGCAATAGATCCAGGCCCTTGGGTTTATGGTGCTTTGCCTTATTTTCATTTGATCGCTATTGATAAAACAAGATATTATTTCCAACTTCAACCGCCACAGCATTTTTCTCCGACTACGCCAACTAATTTAACAACCACTTCGATTACTAGTTCGACCTTTGTTTTAAATTGGGATGATTCAACGGATTTTGATTCACCAGACAGCAATATCATATACGAATATAAAATTTCTTCGACCGGACAAGAATTGATAGGGGAATGGCAGCCAATTATTAAAGGATCTCAGATAATAATTAGCGATCCGGGCGATTGGACAATTTATCTTCGCGCTAAAGACGACAGCGGATTATATTCGGAACCAGCCAGTATTAATGTTAATATATCAAAGAGTGAATCGATGTTAGAATTAAAATCAGAAAAATCAGAGTCAATGTCAAAATTAATGATAAATACATTGCAAAGCAATAATTTAGAGAATAATTTAGAAGGAGTTAATGATGAGCAATCTTCACAAAATAGTGAGATTTTAGAAGAGAACAATGCTACTTCTTCTGTCTTGTTAGAAGAAAATAATACAACATCTACTATTTCTTGTGATAATAGCGAAGAAGGTCTATAATTGAATTATAAATTATTATTAGATGATCGTTGTTCTTCATAACATTCGTAGTTTATATAATGTTGGTTCTATTTTTAGGACCGCTGACGCAGTTGGAGTTGAAAAAGTTTATCTTTGTGGCTATACGCCTTCGCCAAAAGATAAATTTGGAAAATATCGTCAGCAATTAACTAAAGTTTCTTTAGGCGCAGAAAAATATATTCCTTGGGAGAAAATAAAAAGCACGGCGTCGGTTATCAAAAAGCTTAAAAATGAAGGCTATAAAATTTTCGCCATTGAGCAAGATAAAAATTCAATGCCGTATTACAAGATAAAGAGTAAAGGACAAATAGTAAATAATAAAATTGTGCTTATTCTTGGTAATGAGGTTAAGGGTTTACCCCCCTCAATTTTGAAATTAGCTGACAAAATTTTAGAAATTCCAATGTACGGCAGAAAAGAATCTCTTAATGTAGCAGTGGCATTTGGCATAGTCGCTTTTTATCTTAAAAGCGGAAAGTAAATAAGGGACAGCAAAAGGCGAATAACAAAACATAAAGAATAAGAAGTAATTTTGAAAATTACTCTAATTACTCAAATTTCTTTTGTCGAATTGGTTTTCGTTGCACAAATCTGTTAAAATAAAAAAATGGCTATTAGTTTTATTAAAAAACCTCTAAAAGTTCTTTTTGTTGCTTCTGAAGCAGCTCCTTTTAGTCGCGCTGGCGGTTTAGGAGGAGTGATGTTTTCTTTGCCAAGATCTCTAAAAGATTTAGGTTGTGATGCCCGAGTGATGATTCCTCGTTATGCTACTATTGATCAAGAAAAATTTAAATTAAAATTAGAGATGAAAGGATTAGAAGTGCCAACAGACAGCACCGAAGAAAATCAGCCATCTTTTTTGATTTGCAATGTTAAAAGATTTGACCCAATTAAAAACGATCCTCATTCTCCAGTAACAACTTATTTTTTGGAAAACCAGGAATATTACGAGACAAGAGCTAATATTTATGGCTATGCTGATGATGCTATTCGATGGGCATTACTTTCTCGAGGGACTTTAGAATTTTTACGCTTAAATAATAATTGGACGCCTGATGTTATTGTGGCTTCTGATTGGCAGACAGGTTTTATTCCTAATTATTTAGCCACCGTCTATAAAGAAGATAAAAAAATTTCTAACATAGCCACAATTTTTTGTATTCATAATCTTTATTATCAAGGCATGTTTGATCATAGGTTTATTGGCGAACTTGATTTTGATGATGGAAAATCAAGAGTGCCGTCGTTCTTTGATCCGCGACTTTCAAAAATAAACTGTATGCGTCGAGGAATAATGTATTCTGATGTTATTAATACTGTTTCACCAACATATGCTCAAGAAATTATGACACCAGAGTATGGAGAGCTTTTAGATGATTTATTGCGAGAAAGGAGATTAAGAGTTCACGGTATTTTAAATGGTATTGATTACGAAGAAATTAATCCCGAGAAAGATCATAATTTGGTTGCGAAATATAACGTTAATAGTCTTGAGAAAAGAGTTTTAAACAAAATTGAACTTCAATCTAAATTTAATTTAGAAAAAGATAAAGATAAATTTGTTATTTGCATAAGCTCTCGTTTAGACGAACAGAAAGGGTTTGATTTATTACTACCAATCGGTAGTCCGCTCCTAAAACAACTTTCTTTTCAGCTAATAATAGTAGGTGAAGGGAACGCTAAGTATATGTCGTTTTTCCAAGAGTTGGAAAAATCTTTTCCTAATCAAGTTGCGACTCATTTAAAGTTTGATGAAATCTTGCCTCATTTACTCTGGGGAGGTGCTGATGCAATTTTAATTCCTTCTAGATTTGAGCCATGCGGTTTAGTTCAAATGGAAGCAATGCGTTATGGTTGTGTGCCTATTGCGAGAAAAACCGGTGGTTTAGCCGATACCATAGAAAATTATCAGCCAGCAGAAGATAAAGGGACTGGTTTTGTTTTTGATGAGTATGATCCATTCGCTTTAAACATTGCTATTGTTAGAGCGTGGGAAAATTATCATTATCAAAAAATTTGGAAGAAAATTCAAAAACGAGCTATGCAACAAGATTTTTCTTGGCAAAATTCAGCTAAAAAATATATGGAATTATTTTTGAAAGCAATAGAATTTCATAATAAAGCTTAATTTCATGTATTGGGCTAATTTTCTTCATATCTATCAGCCAGCTGAACAACAGCCGGATATTTTAGAAGCAATTGTTAATCAAAGTTATCGGCCAATTCTTTTAGGTCTTAAAAAACATAAACGAGCACGACTTACTTTTAATATAAACGGCGCGCTTCTTGAACTTTTTGATAAATATAAATATTACGATCTTATTGATAATTTAAGAGAACTTGGCGAAGAAGGAAGAGTAGAATTTACTAGTTCGGCGAAATATCACGCTTTTTTACCCTTTTTAGAAGAAGAAGAAATAGTTCGACAAATTAAAATTAATAATGAAACTTGCCAATTTTTTTTAGGTAAAGCCTATCAGCCAAAAGGATTTTTTCCGCCAGAAATGGCTTATCATGAAAAATTAGTAAAAATAGTTGAAAATTTGGGATTTGAATGGATGATTTTAGATGAAATTGCCTGCACTGGAAAAGTTGAAGAAGTTGATTATAAAAAAATCTATCAAATTAAAGGATCAAAATTAAAAGTTTTTTTCCGTGAGAGAAGGATAAGTAATTTGATAATGAGTGCGGTTGTTCGCTCGCGTGAGAGCTTGGTTGATGCTATAAAAAATGATTTAAAAAGCGGCCGTTATTTAATAACTGCAATGGATGGTGAAACTTTTGGTCATCATCGGCCAGGATTGGAAAAATTGTTATTTGAAATTTTTGAAGCGCCAGAATTTAATTTAATTAAAATTTCTGAAATTCCTAATTACTATAAAAATATTGAAGAAGTAACTCCTATTCGTTCAACTTGGGCTTCAAGCCAAGAAGACATAGAAAAAAATATTCAATTTCTTTCTTGGTCTGATCCGGAAAACATAATTCACCATTGGCAGTGGGATTTTTTAAAACTTGTCTTAGACGAAGTTCATAAGATGGATAGAAATAGCAATCTTTATCCGATAGTGCGTAAAAAAATGGATATAGCTTTGGCTAGCGACCAATTTTGGTGGGCGTCAGCAAAACCATGGTGGTCATTAGAAATGATTGAAGACGGCGCTTATAAATTACTTGATACCATTAGAACAATCCCTAATATTTCAAAAGATAAACTTGAAAAAGCGAGCAATTATTATGAAAAAATAGTTTCTACTGCCTTTGAGTGGCAGAGAGGAGGAAAAATTAGAGAAATGACGAAAGAGCAAAAATCAGTTTTGCGAATTCCTTTTAAGGATCGGACGTTTACTAAGGGCGGAGAAGAAAAAGGAGTTTATTATGCCTTTATTGATATGATGAAAAAATTGGAAAAAGAAGCGGCTAAAAAAAGAGAATATGAAAAAGCGATTCTTTGGCGTGATGCGATTTACAAATTACAACACAAACTTGATGTTTATGATATGATTAATGCTATTGATCTTTTGAGAGTAGAAATTCCTCATAAAGAAGTAGAGGAAACGATTGAAAAATATAAAGGAAAATATCGTCAAATTCGTGGCGGCCAACCAGAACAAAGAGGAAGATGATTAAAAGATAAAATCGCAAATTATAAATAATTGCGGATCTTTTTATTATTCATATTTTTTGATATAATTAAATTATGGCAAAAATTGCAATAAATGGTTTTGGCAGAATTGGCCGATTATTATTTCGGCAGATTTGCGACGATGAAAGACTAGAAGTGGTTGCGATAAATGATTTGGGTAATTTAGAAAATTTAGCTTATTTATTAAAGTATGACACGGTGTATCGGGAATTTCCTGGAGAGATTTCAATTAGTCAAAAAAATGGAAAAAGTTATTTGGTTGTTGATGGCAAAGAAATTTTTGTTTTGCAAGAAAAAGATCCAGCTCAATTACCTTGGGGAGATTTAAATATTGATATTGTTATTGAAGCAACTGGAGTTTTTGAATCTTTTGAAAAAGCCAAAGTTCATCTAGATGCCGGAGCAAAAAGAGCGATAATTACAGCGCCAGCAAAAGATAATGAAGGAACTGATGGTGGAAAAACCGTTTTAATTGGAATCAACGATGGCGAAATAAAATCAACAGTTTTAACTTCTAATGGTTCTTGCACCACTAATGCAGTGGCGCCGGTGATAGAAGTTTTAAAAGAAAACCCTGGCATTGAAAAAGCAGTTTTAAATACTGTCCACGCTTACACGGCGACTCAGACAATTGTTGATGGGCCAGTTAAAGGAGATGATTTTAGGCGAGGCCGAGCTGGTGCTTCTAATATGGCGCCTTCGACAACTGGCGCAGCAAAAACTGTTGGAAAAGTTATTAAGGAAGTTGATGGCAAATTTGATGGTATCGCAATTCGCGTGCCGATTGTTTGCGGCTCAATTGCTGATATTACTTTTATTTCAAAAAGGAAAACTTCAGCTGAAGAAATAAACGAGATTTTGAAAAAAGCAGCAGCCTCAGAAAAATGGCAGGGAATCTTGAAGGTTTCTGAAGATCCTTTAGTTTCTTCTGATATAATCGGTGTTGATGCTGCTAGCGTCATTGATTTGCCTTTTACAAAAGTTATTGATGGAGATTTAGTTAAAGTTTTAATTTGGTACGACAACGAATGGGGATATGTTACGACTTTAGTAAACCATATTTTAAAAGCAGCAGAGAATTTGTGATAGGGCGGTCCATAAAATATTTATTAAAGTACTTTATTTATAAAAATTAAAGACGGAAATTAATTTAACTAGTAAAGAAAATTTATGATAAATAATGAACTCTTAAATTATATCAGGGCAATGCTTGATCAAGGAGTAAGTGAAGAACAGATAAGATCTAATTTAATTACAGCCGGCTGGCAAGAAGAAGACATTAAAGAAGGCTTTGAGGTGCTTAATAGAAATGAAGCAGCGACTTCTAATCAAACTAAATCGGTTCAATCTACTTCTACTGCTGCTGTTGCTGTTCAGTCCACTAAAAAATCAAAAAGCAAAAAAGGCTTAATTATTTCTTTAGTTATTGTTGTCTTATTAGCAGCTAGTTTTAGCTATTGGTATTTTATTTTTAATAAAGCAAAAAAATTTGAGAAACCGAGCGAGAATCAAAATGTTGTTTCTAATCAAATTCCAGCTAACCTAGCATTGTCAAAAAGACTTATTCAACCAAGCGATATCCCTAGCGAAAAATTAGAAATAAATCCTCAAATTCCAAGCTATAATCTTCCGCTTAACCTAGAGAAAGATATTTCTAATTGGCAGAAATTTTCAGAAAAAATTACTTTAAGCGATGAGGCTAAAAATTTATTAAAAAATAATGGTTTCGTTGTTGTTGATAATCAAAATTTTTCAAAAGAAGATTTTGCGGATTTTTATGATCAATTAAAACATAAAGATTTGCCGGTTTTTATAACTACTGACAGTTTATTACATTACTATCATATATTTTTTGATACTGCCCTAACGAGGATAGAGAAAGATGTTTTTTATGATGATATTTGGCAGATGAGTAAAAAGTTTTTTGACGATTCTTTGTCGGTTTATCAAAGTGTTAGCGACCCATTGCTAAAAGAAGCAGCTAAAAGAAACGTTGCTTATTTAAGCGTGGCTTTAGAACTTTTAAAGCCAAAAGCCGATCAAGTTGTTTCTCGGGCTAATGTGAAAAATCAAATTAATTGTGGAGATTCCCATGATTATTATTGTGATAAAGCCATAGAAGAAGGGACTTTCTCTCTTTTTGGCCAGAAAGAAGTGCAAAAATATTCTTTTGTAACTCCGGATTTTGTCAAAGATTTAGTTGATCAAGAATTAATCTTAATAGATGCCCATAAAGGTTGGGATTGTTCGCCGATATTTTTTTACCAAGAAGATTATTCGCAATATGTTCCGCGCGGCCATTATACTAAAACAGAAAAATTAAAAAATTATTTTAAAGCCACAATGTGGTATGGCAGAATGACGGATTTAATAAATGGTTCGCCGAATATTTTGCCAAATGAATGTAGGAATGGAGGAGATATTAAAGGATTCGTTTCTGAAAAAGATGCTCAAATTCAAACATTGGAGGCTTTAATTTTATCAAGAAAATTTGCCTTAGATGATGATATTCAAAAAATTTGGTCTAGGATTTATGCGATCACTTCTTATTTTGTTGGTTTTTCTGATGACTTGGGACCGGTAGAATATAGCGCGACATTAAAAAACTTTTTTAATGGTTCTGATATAGACTTAAATCAATTTATTGCTAATTTTAATGATCTTAAAAATTTATTAAATCAGTTGCCAAAACCAAAAATTTACAGCGGTTTAGGAAATGCACAGTTGACTATGCCGCCGCCTCCCTTAACTAAAGAGCAAGTGGAAGATCTTAAAAAACAAGCTGATCAGCTCCTTGTTAATACTCAAGGATTTAGGATGATGGGGCAAAGATTTGTTGTTGATTCAGGCTTCTTCTCAAAGATTGTTTCTCCATATTCTGGCGAATATATTGGAAAATCAGCGAATAAACCATTTACTTATGTGAGAACTCCAGGAGGCAGAGAAGTGCGCGGTTTTCCAATGGGTTTGGATATAATGGCTTTATTTGGTTCTGACAGAGCAAAGCAAATCATTAAAGATTCAGGCAATGCTGATTATTCTGATTACGAGACGCAGTTTGATGTTCTAAAAAAAGAAATTGATGCTATCCCTGAAACAGATTGGTATAAAAATCTTTATTGGAATTGGTTTTATGTTTTGAAGTCTTTAATAACGCCATTTGGAAACGGCTACCAATCTTTTATGCAAACAGCTGCTTGGCAGGATAAAGAATTAAACACTGCTTTGGCTTCTTGGACAGAATTGAAGCATGATACGATTTTATATATAAAACAAGGTTATACTGGGGTTGAACGAGGAGGAGAGGAAGAGCCAAAAATTGTTGGTTATGTTGAGCCAATACCAGAATTTTATTTTAGATTACTTAATCTTGCCAAAATGACCGAAAAGGGATTGTCGGGATTATTAACGCAAGATGAATTAGAAAAAGTTGGAATAGGAGATTCATTAAAACAATTTCAAAATATTTTATCACGGCTTTTAGATATTTCAAAAACAGAACTGCAAAATAAAGAATTAAGCGATGATGATTATAATTTTATTTCTTATTTTGGAAGTTCTTTGGAATATTTAAACAAGAGACTTTTGGGCGCGGAAGGAGGAGTTGGTGAAGAAATAGACCCTAATATGTTTAAACCTACTTTAATTGCTGATGTCCATACTGATGGCAATACTTTAAAAGTTTTAGAAGAAGGAGTTGGCTATATCAAAACAATGGTAGCGGCTTACAAACTTCCCGGCAATTATATTTTAGTAGGAGTTGGGCCAACTTTTAGCTACTACGAATTTAAGCAACCAATGGAAAATAGATTAACCGACGAGGAGTGGCGTAAGATGTTAGAAGTCAATCCTCCGTCGGCTCCGGAATGGATAAATAGTTTTTCAAAATAATTGCGCAATAACAAAAAACTCCTTTTTCTTATCATTTTTGCAATTTTGACTTGCGCTTTTTTAGTTTTTACGCAGAAAATAAAAAAATCGGAAACAAATGAAAAAACTAATCAAATTTCAATACCAAGCTATGTTAGCGGAGTTGTCCCTCATCATCTTTTAGCTGACTCTATCATAGAAAATTTTTTTCAGGAATTAGAAAAAGTAGAATCTATTGAACAAATTGTTTTATTAAGTCCTGATCATTTTAATCAATTTTCTTTATATGGAAATCAGCCAATTAGTGACAGAATAGCGCTTAAAGAAGATCACGGCATTACGAATATCCTGTCGTATTTGGAAAAATATTTTCCAAACGCAAAAGTCAGTTCGTTTTTAATCCCAGCTAAATTTTCCTTGGAGGACGCGAAAATTTTTACTGAGAAATTAAATAATTCTTTACCGTCAAGCTCTTTTATTTTAGCGAGCGTTGATTTCTCTCATTATTTGCCAAAAAATATTGCGGATTTCCATGATGAAAAATCAATCAGGGTTTTGTTAAATTTTGAAGAACAACAATTTTCTAATATAGAAGTTGATTGTCCGCAATGCTTATACATTGTTAGATATTTCGCAAAAATAAAAGAAAAAGAAAAGCCATTTATTATTGCTCATAAGAATTCCCAAGATTTTTCTAGTGATAAAAATCTACAAAGCACAACTTCTTATTTCAGCGTTCTTTTTGGGGGTAAAGATAATTCTAGAGGCGCGACTATTAATGAAAATTATGATGCCAAGACTTTTATTTTTACTGGGGATTTGATGTTTGATAGAGGCATAGAAAATCAGATAAAGAAGAATAGTGTTTTTTATCCTTTTAAGGAGATTGAAAATGTTTTGCGCGGCGTTGATTATGTCATTGGAAATTTAGAAGGTCCGATAGTTAATAATCCCATTGATTACGGAAAAACATCTTTAACTTTTAATTTTGATAAAAGTATTATCAGCGGATTAAAGTTTGGGCATTTTAATTTATTATCTTTAGCAAATAATCATAGTTTAAATGCCGGCGAAACTGGCCTAAAAGAAACAAAAGAAATTTTAAAAGAAGTCGGAATAAATTATTTTGGCGATCCTATTAATTGTGACGAAAAAGATATTTTTTTTGGAGAAGATTTTATTTTAGTTGGCATTAATCAAACTTTTCCATCTAATTGTAGCGAAAAAAATTTAGAAGAATTAATAAAAAATTTAAAAAATAAAAATCTAGAAAAATTATTATTTATTTTTATCCATTGGGGAGAAGAATATAGTCAAATTGCTAATGATTTTCAAAAAAGTTTAGCTCATCATTTAATTGATAGCGGCGCAGATTTAATTATCGGTAGCCATCCTCATGTTATTCAAGAAATCGAAAAATATAATAATAAATACATAGTTTATAGTTTGGGGAATTTTATTTTTGATCAGAATTTTTCTAAAGAAACAAGCGAAGGATTAATTTTAAAAGTGGCAATAAAAGATAAAAAAATCTCAGAAATTGAACCAATTAAAATAGGCTTTACAAAGACTTACCAACCATATAGAATATTAGAAGTTATCCCTTGACATTTTAATTTGGGAGGATATAATTAAACAAAAGGTCAAAAGTTAAAATATTATTAAAATTAATTAAAAAATATGAATAAAGTATTTAGAGTATTTTCATTATCATTAATTGTCGGCGTTTTCGTTTTTGGGTCGTGTGCTTTTACGGCAAAAGCAGCGACTATTGCAGAGTTGCAAGCGCAGATAAATACACTTTTGGCTCAGATTCAAGCCCTTCAGCAACAACTTAATCCATTATTACAAGGACAGTCGGGAACTTGGTGTCATAAGTTTAATACTAATTTAAAAATCGGAGACAAAGGAGCAGAAGTAATAGCTTTACAAACTGCCTTATCAAAAGAAGGATTTTACGCTAAATCAACCACTGATAATTTTGATGAGTATACTGCTTCAGTGGTTGTTGGTTTTCAAGAAAAATATGCCTCAGAAATTTTGACACCTTGGAGATTAGAGCGAGGGACTGGTTTTGTTGGCGCTACTACTAGAGATAAATTAAACAAATTATACGGGTGCGGTGTTACGCCTCCATCCTCAACTTTATCAACTTCAACTTCAGCAATTTCAACTTCATCAACTTCCACTTCAATCATTTCTTGTAACCCAGGTCAAAAAGTAGGAGATGTTAATGGTGATGGGAAAATTGATACTGATGATTCAAATTTAGCAACAAGAGTATCTGTTGGCTTGCAACAAGCTCCATCTAATCTTTGCTGTATCGATCTAAATCATGATAACGTTGTTGATATTTTTGATGTGATTTTAATTCAAAGAATAACTAATGGTCTTGATCAAAGTACTACTACTTGTCCTATCTCAGTTCAGCCCTCTATCAAAGTTCTTTCTCCGAATGGAGGAGAAATATGGGTTGGCGATCAAACATATACTATTACTTGGCTATCGAGCGGAGTAAGCAAGATTAAAATAGCCGAATGCGCTGAGACACCACTTTTAGCAACTAAATATACTTGCCGCGCGTTACCGGGAATTCCTGATGCTGGAATTGACGCTGGATTAAAGTATTACAAGTGGTCTGTTGATCCTAATGACCCTTTTTTGCCTGGAGCAGTGAAAATAAAAATTTGGGATGTCAGTAATCCATCTATTTATGATGAAAGCAATAACTATTTCAGCATTGTTGCACCAACCACGACAACAAGTTGTGCTCGAGAAACTACAAAAGCAGGAGTAACCTGTGGGGGATATTTTTATGGAGATTATTGTGAAAATTTATCAGATGGCACAGGTTACGTTGCAAAAAGAAAATGTAATGCGGCAACGGGAATCGATTGTTCTGGGTTAGTAAATGTAGACAGAATTTTCTGCCCCTATGGCTGTCAGAACGGTGTCTGCAAACCAATTACCGTTACTTCAACTTCCACTTCAATCATTTCTTGTAACCCAGGTCAAAAAGTGGGAGATGTTAATGGTGATGGGAAAATTGATACTGATGATTCAAATTTAGCAACAA
>CAYXLL010000004.1:0-13993 GCA_964465875.1 uncultured Candidatus Saccharibacteria bacterium | reverse complement strand
ATCCTGGCTATGTTTTGGTCGATATGATTATGGATGAGGATTCGTGGTATGTAGTAAGAAACACTCCACGAGTAACAGGTTTTGTTGGGGCCGAAGGGACGAAGCCGACGCCTCTTTCTAAAGAAGAAATTGATGTTTTGATGGCGAGAATGAGCCCAGAACAACCAACTTATAAAATAGAATATGAAATTGGTGAAACGGTAAAAATTATTGACGGACCGTTTAGAGATAGCGAGGGGAAGATTTCAGAAATTGACCAAGAAAAAGGAAGGATTAAAGTAATGGTGCCTATGTTTGGCAGAGAAACGTCAGTAGAATTAGATCCCTTACAAGTTAAAAAAATATAATATACGATCCAATAACGAAAACGAATTTATCCGAATCTGCGAATCTACAAATATTTTTTTGGCATTAGGATAAATTTGTATTTTAGGATCAGCAATTTATGGCAAAGCCTATAAAAAAAATAATAAAATTACAAATTCCAGCTGGTGCAGCTAATCCAGCGCCTCCAGTTGGACCAGCACTTGGACAGCACGGTGTAAATATTGCTCAATTCTGTCAGCAATTTAACGAAGCAACAAAAGAGATGATTGGTGATATTGTGCCAGCAGAAATTACTATCTATGAAGATAGAAGTTTTGATTTTAGATTAAAAACTCCGCCTGTTTCTGCGCTTCTTAGAAAAGCTGCTGGTGTTGAGAAAGGTTCTGGCACCACGCCAAAAGTAAAAGTTGGTACAGTTACTAAAGATGACATTAGACGCATTGCCGAACAGAAAATGCCTGATTTAAACACAGATAATTTAGAAGCAGCTATTAAAATGGTCGAAGGAACAGCAAAATCAATGGGGATTGACGTCAAATAGCTTTTAGGTTTTAGCTTATAGCTTTTAGGGAATAAAATTAATTAGAAATTAACGGCTAAAAGCTAAATAAATTATGGAGAAAAAATTTTATCAAACAAAACTATTTACAACTTTAATTATTTCAATAGTTGCTTTAATCAGCATTTGTTTTATTTTTGGCGTTGTTGTAACTGTAGGAGTGCTTAAAAATTCAACAAAAGTAGAAAAAGATATTTCAAAAATTCCAACTATTACTATTTCGGGATCAGCTGATGTGTATACTAAACCTGATATAGCGTTAGTGGCCTTTTCGGTTATTACGAGTTCAAGTAATGTTTCTGAGGCAATGAATCAAAATACTTCAAAAATGAACAGCATTATAAATTATATTGAAAGTCAAGGCGTTGAAGAAAAAGATATTAAAACAACTAATTTTAATTTATATCCAGTTTATGCATATGCGCATGATACTGGGAAAAGAACCTTAAGCGGCTATGAAGTTTCTCAATCACTCCAGATTAAAATAAGAGATTTATCAAAAATTGGTGGAATTATTAGTGGAGCGACAGATCGCGGAGCAAATGAAATGAGTGATTTACAATTTATAGTTGATAATGACGACAATTTAAAAGCACAAGCTAGAGAAAAAGCAATTTTAGATGCTCAAAATAAAGCGAAAGTTTTAGCCGATCAATTAGGAGTTAAATTAGGTAAAATAGTAAGTTTTAATGAAAATTTGGCAACACCTACACCAATTTATCGTTCTTCAGTAAAACTTATGGAATCAAGTGATTCAGAAGAAATTCCGAATATTCAAACTGGTGAAAATAAGATTTCTGCTACTGTAAGCATTACTTACGAAATAAATTAAGGTCAATGAAATTTTCGATCATAATTCCTGCTTACAATGAGGAAAAATTTATTGAGAGCGCTATTAGAAGTGTTTTGGCTAACCAAAAATTTATAACAAGAAAAGACTTTGAGATTCTTATAGTTGATAATAACTCTATTGATAGAACAAAAGAGATAGCACATCAAGCTGGCGCTGACAAAATTATTTTTGAATCTCAAAAAGGTACTAATTTTGCAAGACAAAAAGGATTTTCAGAAAGTCAAGGAAGAATTGTCGCTTTTCTAGATGCTGATTGTATTGCGCCAGAAGATTGGCTATTAAGAATTGAAAAAGATTTAAATATTAATAATTATGCAGCAGTTTCTGGCCCTTATGATTATCAGTTGAAAGGCATAAAACAAATTCTTTCTAATTTTTGGCAGAAAATTATTTGTCCAATTATTCCTCAAGTTTTATATTTTATTTTTCGGAAAAAAACAGGATTAATTATTAATGGCAATTGGGCGGCAAAAAGAGAAACATTAGAAAAGGTTGGCGGAATTCCTCCAGCTAAATTTGAAGGAGACGACGCTTTTATCGCTAATTTAATAAGCCGGAATGTAGGACCGGTTTTTTTTGACCGTCATTTAGTTGTTAAAACTTCATCAAGACGCTTTCAAAAAGAGGGTATGGTAAGAACAGCTTTTATTTATGCTTTAAATTATTTAAATGTTTATTTCAAAAATCGTCCATTAATTATTAATAAACAGCGAGACATCAGATAAAGAATATGATATAATAAAGACATGGAATTAATCCTTTTAATTATTGTTTTAATATTATTAGTTGTTGGAATTAGTGTAATTTTTTCTGTTTTTCGAAGATTCAATAATAATAGGGCGAATGAACAATCATTAGTTTTATTACAAAACCAAATTAATGAAATTACTCGGATGCTTGATTCTCGACTTTCAGAGTCAAGCCGAATATTATCGACGCAATTTAGTGAAAGCGCCAAAATCATAAAAGATGTTACTGAGAAATTAACAAAACTTGATGAGACTAATAAACAAGTAATAAATTTTGCCGATCAGTTAAAAAATCTTCAAGATATTTTGAAAAATCCGAAACAACGCGGAGTTTTGGGAGAGTATTATTTAGAAACAGTTCTAAAAAATGTTTTGCCACCAACAACTTATGAAATGCAATATAAACTAGGCAAAGATGAAGAAGGAAAAGATTTGATAGTTGACGCAGTAGTTTTTGTAAGGGATCAAATTATTCCTATTGATTCAAAATTTAGTTTAGAAAACTACAATCGAATTTTAGAGACAAATAATAAAGAAGAAAAAGAAAAATTAGAAGAAATATTAAGAAACGATCTAAAAACTAGAATTGACGAAACAGCAAAATATATTCAGCCAGATAAAGGGACGATGGATTTTGCTTTCATGTTTATTCCTTCAGAAGCAGTGTATTACGATTTATTGGTTAATAAAGTCGGCGCTATTAAAGCTAATACTCGCGATTTAATTGAATACGCTGCAGCAAAAAAAGTTATTATTGTTTCGCCAACATCATTTTTGGCTTATCTTCAGACAGTGCTTCAAGGATTGAAAGCGCTTAAAATTGAAGAGTCAGCAAAAGAGATAATTAAAAGAGTAGGAGATTTGGGTAGGCATCTTTTGGCAGTTGATGAATATATGAAAAAATTAGGAAATAATTTAAACACGGTTTGTAATGTTTATGATAAAACTTATAAAGAATTGGCAAAAGTTGATAAAGATATTTTAAAAATTTCCGGTAAAGCCGCTGGCGTAAAACCTACTCTTTTAGAAAATAAAGGTCCAGAAAGCAAAGAAAGTGAAGAAGTAGAAGAAAACGAATAGATTTTAAATTAATTTAATATTTATTCTAGTAAAATTTTATTGAATTAAAATTATTGAAATATAATGACTTACGCTTCTTATTTTCTAAATCGTTTTTTTTCTCAAATTGTTAATTTTTTAAAACATTGGTATGTTAACAGTTTTTATTTTTTTAGTCACTTTTTAGTTTCAGTTTTAGAAAACCTAGATCGTTTTTTTGCTTTAAAAGTAACTTTTAAGCATCTTTTTCAACCTCTTTATCAAGACCGCACTTTCATCGGCTATACTTTAGGTTTTTTCTTTAGATTACTGCGTATTATTTTAAGTTTAATAATTTATACGATAATAAATATTGTGATGGTATTAATTTATACAATATGGCTATTAATTCCGCCTTTTATTATTTTTAAAATTTTTGGAGGTCAATGGAAATTGAAGATATAAAAATTTATTTTAAAGATCCTTATTTTACTTTTCCTGTTTGGGTACGTTCTTTGTTGCGTATAATTTATTATTGTCTTTTTTTTATTTTTATTGTCGCTACTATTACCTTTCTTTTATCAGATATTCCTTGGCTATTTTGGTTAGGTATTCTGTTTATGCTTTTTCTTATTGATAAGCTTATTCACATTAATCAGGCAGAAAAATCTCTTCTTTATTTTAAAAGAGAAAAACCCAAAGAAATAAATTTAGCCTTATATTTAAGACCAGCAAGTCGATCAATATTAGAAAAAGCGTTAGATAAAACTTTAATTTTGGGAGGGAATTTTAATCTTTATTTAATAGAATTTTTACTTGAACAATCAAAAATTAAAGAAGGCCTAGAACGTTTAGACGTTTCGGTAACGACTTTTAGCGAAAAATTAGAAGATTTAATCGCAGCAAGCCAGAAAGAAGGTTCTAAGAGTATCACCGAAGAGATAATGACAAAAATTGAGAAAATTTTAAAAATTGCTTTTGAAAAAGTTATTGAAACTGAAAGTAGGTTTATTGGGCCAACAGAATTATTTTCATCTCTGTATTTTATAGACGATAAAGACGTTAGCCGTCTTTTTTATATTTTTTCTATTGAAACTGAAGATTTAGAAAATGTTTTAATTTTGACTCATCTTAAGCGAGAATTTTCTTCTATTTTTAGATTGCCAATGACTTTAGGTGGGTTTAGCCAAAGACCTTATAAGCCACGAAGAGTACGAACTGTAAACCGCGCCTGGACTTCGAGGCCGACTCCTACTTTGGATCAATTTGGAATTGATTTTACGGCGCTAGCGAGAGAAGAAAAAGTTGGTTTTTTGATTGGCCATCAAAAAGAATATGAACAATTAATGGTTGTCTTATCAAGACAAGCTAAACCTAATGCTTTATTAGTTGGAGAAGCTGGTAGTGGAAAAAGTACTTTGATTGCTCATTTGGCTTTTAATATTATTCAAGATGATGTCCCGCCTCAACTTTTTGATAAAAGATTAGTTTCTTTAGAGGCTTCGGAGTTGATATCTGGCGCCAGTCCAGATGAAGTAGCTTTAAGAGTTAATACAATTATGAATGAAATTATTGACGCAGGGAATATTATTTTGTATGTGCCTGATATTGATAATTTAATTGAGACATCTGGAGAAGCTTATCTTAGCGCAGCAGAAATACTTTTGCCTTTTATTATGTCAGATAATTTTCCTGTAGTTGCTACAACTTTTCCCCAAGAATATAAAAGGTTAATTGAACCACGAAGTGACTTTTTAAGCGCTTTCGAAATTATTAGGGTTGAAGAAATTTCTGAAAGCGAAGCAATGAAAGTTTTGACATATGAAGCTGTTATTTTAGAAAGGCAATATCGTATTATTATTAGTTTTAGCGCTATCAAACAAGTGGTGATTTTGGCTCATAAATATTTTCGTCAGAAATTATTGCCAAGCAGCGCCGAAGATTTGCTAAAAGAAACTTTAGCTGATGTTAGTCAAAGAAGAAATAAAATATTACAGGTTGATGATGTCTTAAGAGTTGCTCAGAGAAAAATTAATATTCCTCTTTACAAGCCAGGTGAAGAGGAAACTGAAAGACTTCTTAATTTAGAAGAGATTATCCATCAAAGATTAATTAATCAAGAAGAAGCAGTGAAAGCAGTAGCTACTGCTTTGCGTGAATATAGAAGTGGGTTAGCTCGTTCTGGTGGACCTATTGCAACTTTCTTGTTTGTTGGCCCAACTGGCGTTGGAAAAACTGAACTTTCAAAAATTTTAGCAAAAATTCAATTTGGTTCCGAGCAAATGATGGTAAGATTTGATATGAGTGAATATCAAACTAAAGAATCTATTATTAGATTTATTGGATCTCCAGATGGAAAAATTGCCGGAAGTTTAACTGAAGCCGTTATTGAAAAGCCGTACTGTTTAATCCTTTTAGATGAATTTGAAAAAGCACATCCTGATATTTTAAATTTATTTTTACAGGTTTTTGATGATGGAAGATTAACTGATGGTTTAGGCAGAACAATAAGTTTCCAAAATACAATAATTATTGCTACTTCTAATGCGCATTCAGACATTATTAAACAAGCACTTGATGCCGGCGAGCCAATGACCTCTATTAGTGAGTATTTAAAAAAGAAATTAGTTGATTTTTTCAAACCAGAGTTGCTCAATCGTTTTTCAAAGATTGTTGTATTTAAAGAATTAGGAATTAAGGAAATCAAAGAAATCGCTAAAATTAATTTGAATGATCTAGCGCAGGATTTAGAAGAACAAGGATTTTTTATAGAGTTTTCTGATGAGGCGATTGAGGAAATAGCACGTTTAGGCTATAATCCTTCTTTTGGTGCTAGACCCTTGCGAGAGGTGATTTCAGAAAAAATTAAGAATACTTTAGCGGAAAAAATTTTGAAAAAAGAAATTCAAAGAGGAGATAAAACAAAAGTTGATTTTAAAGATGGAAATTTTAAATTTCTTACTCAATAGCGACCATGATTGAAAAAATAAAATTAAATAAAGTTATATTAATTTTAATTCTTTCAGATTTAACCTTGCTTATTGGTCTCGGATTTATTACACCAATTTTTTCAATTTTTCTTACAGAAAACATTCAGGGAGGCAATGTTGAAGTAGCAGGTTTTGCTAGTGCTATTTATTGGATCATAGAAGCTGTAGCGATGATTCCTCTTGGAAAATATTTAGACAAGCATACTGGAGAAAGAGATGACTTATTTTTTATTGTGATCGGTAATTTTCTAGCCGCTCTATCTGTCTTAGGTTATTTGCAAGCAAAATTACCTTGGCATATTTATGTCCTTCAAAGTCTTTATGCTTTTGGCATGGCAATGAATGTTCCTGGTTATACAGCAGTTTTTACTCGTCATATTGATAAAGGCATGGAAGCTTTAAGTTGGAGTTTAAGAGGATCTTTAGTGGCATTGGGAAGTGGCGTGGCTGGCGCTTTAGGTGGAATAATTGCGAAAAATTTTGGATTTAATATTTTATTTATCGGAGCAGCTGTTTTTATACTTTTAAGTTCTTTTTTGCCCTTATTTATTTTAAGAGCAATGAAGCGTAGAGGAAAAAATATTTCTCAGATTCCAGAAATTAAAGATCTTCAACCACCAGCTCCAAAACTATAATACATAATTATATATGGCTAATAATCAAAACTTAGCTAAAATTTTTTACGAATTAGCCCAATTTTTAGAAATGGACGATGTGGCCTTTAAGCCTTTTGCTTATGAAAAAGCAGCCTTAGCTTTAGAAAATTTATCTGAAGATATTTCTTCTATTTACAAAAAAGAAGGTTTTGAAGGATTGAAAAATATTCCTGGAGTTGGTGAAAGTATTGCAGAGAAAATTGAAGAATATTTAAAAACCGGAAAAATTAAATATTATGAAGAATATAAAAAGAAATATCCTATGAATATAGAAGAATTAACAGCAGTAGAGGGAATTGGTCCTAAAATGGTAAAGATGTTATGGAAAGAATTAAAAATTAAAAATCTTAAAGATTTAGAAACAGCAGCAAAAGCTGGAAAAATCCGCAATCTTTTTCGATTTGGCGAGAAGACAGAACAAAATATTCTTCAAGGAATAAATTTTTTGAAAAGAGAAAGAGGGAGATTTTTGTTGGGAGAGATTTTACCAGTAGTAAAGGAAATTATTAATTCTCTTAAGTCATTAAAGGAAATCAAAAATATTAGCGAAGCAGGATCAGTGAGGCGCAGGAAAGAAACTATTGGTGATGTTGATATTTTAACCACTCTTAAAACAAAAAAGGACGCAGAAAAAATAATAGATTTTTTTGTTAATTTACCAGGCATAGAGAAAATTTGGGCCAAAGGGCCGACTAAAGCATCTGTTAGAAGAAAAGAAGGGTTTGATGTTGATTTGCGAGTTGTATCTGAAAAAAGCTATGGCTCTGCTTTACAATATTTTACCGGCTCAAAAGAACATAATATTTCATTACGTCAGATCGCTATTGATAAAGGTTTAAAACTAAATGAATATGGATTATTTAAAAGTAAAAAAATGATTGCTGGTAAGACAGAAGAAGAGATTTATAAAAAATTAGGCATGGATATAATGGAGCCGGAATTGCGAGAAAATACAGGTGAAATTGAAGCAGCTATAAAAGGAAAATTGCCGAAAATTATAAAATTAAGCGATATTAAAGGAGATTTGCATGTTCATTCTAATTGGGATGGCGGAGAAAATTCTATAGAAGAAATTGCCAAAGCAGCAATTAATAGAGATTATGAATATATTGGTGTTGCTGATCATACGAAGTTTTTAAGAGTTGAACATGGATTAAATGAAAAACAATTATTAGAACGAAATAAGCAAATTGAAAAATTAAACAAAAAATTGGAAATTGAAAATTATAAATTGAAAATTTTAACTGGCTGCGAAGCCAATATTATGCCAGACGGTTCAATTGATATTAAAGATGAAGTTTTAAAAAAACTTGATTATGCAATTGCTGGAGTACATTCGCAGTTTAAAATGTCGAGAGATGAAATGACGAAAAGAATTATTACGGCGATGAAAAATCCTAATATTGATATTATTTCTCACCCAACCGGTCGAATTATTCAAAAAAGAGATGAATATCAAATTGATTTTGATAAAATTTTGAAAGCCGCCAAAGCAACTAACACAATATTAGAAATTAATTCATTTCCAGAAAGATTAGATCTTAAAGATGTTTATATTAAAAAAGCCAAAGAAGCTGGAGTAAAAATGATTATTAATACCGATGCTCATCATATAGATCAATTGCGATTTATGGAATATGGAGTTTTCCAGGCGCGGCGTGGCTGGGCAGAAAAAGAAGATATTATTAATACAAAAACGCTTTCAAGTTTATTAAAATTTTTAAGAAAATAAAAACCCTCTAAATTATTAATTCAGAGGGTTTTAAAAAAATATTTTATTTTTCAATAAACGTTTTTTCTTCTCATTCTTGGTTGGCTTATTTTCTTTTTTTAAGCATCATTTTTTCGCGACATCTTTCTTGTTAGTCATCATATTCGTGCTTGGCACAAATTAAATTGCATCAATCTGGGGGTATAAACCATTTACAAATTTTCATTTTTATCTCCTTATTTTAGAAAAAAGCTGCCTGGTTTTATTCGATTCAATCAAGCGGCTTTGTTTTTTTCTTACATCTTTTTCCTGTTTTGAAATTTTTTGCTCCACAAAGTAGGCAAATATTTTATCAATCTTTCCCTTTTTAAGCTTTTTTTACTTTTTTTAAAATTACCATGGTTACCATTATGATTTGCCATTAATCCTCCTTTTTTGGGCAAAGTTCCACTATTAATTTTGGTTTTCCGAAAATTGGCCGGGATATAATATTGAAATCTTCCCTTGAAAGCTTGCCAGTTTTCACTAATAAGTTTTCAACATGGTTTCTTTTTACTCCAAGACAAGGGATTGATTCAGCTAGTCCCACCTTGCCAATTAGTTTTTCGGGGCTAATGTCATATGTCATAGTTGGAGAAAGAGAGATTCTTAAAATAATGCCTTTTTTGAAATAGATTTCTCGGCATTCTTTACTTCCTTTTATTATTGGATTTTCTTCCACCCAATGTATCAGGTCGATCTTTAAAGCGTCTAGTTCATTTTTGATTCTGTTGTATTCTTCTTTAAGTATCAAAAACGTCCATGCTTTTTCTTTAATGCCACTCAATTTATTCTTCTGGGTTTTCTTATCCATTTTTATCACCTCCTTTCCTTTCTGTTTATTTTAATGCATTGATTAAAGTGTATCTTTGATAATTATTACTGCACTGCAGTTAATAACAGTATTAAAAATAAAGTATCTTTTCCATCGTTTCTCCTTTGTTAAATTGTTAAAAAGCGTAAATTGTATAATAAAACTTTCCAATTTTAATTTCAAATTTTTATCAAAATTTGAAATAGTTGAATTTATTTATCTAGCTTTACTTTTTCTACAATTTTTTTAAAAACTTCTGGATTATTTAATGACAGATCAGCTAAAATTTTTCTATCTAAAATAATATTACTTTTTTTAAGCCCATTTATAAATTTAGAATAAGTTATCCCTTCTTTTCTTACGGCTTTATTTATTTGTTTTTCCCAAAGCTGGCGAAAATTTCTTTTTTTTTCTTTTCGGCCGCGAAAAGAACGGCTTAAACTATGAAGAAGAGCTTCTTTTGCCGCTCTTTCTTTAGATTTTCGGCCCCATTTAAATCCCTTTGTTTGCTTTAAAAGCTTTTCTCGTTTTTTATGGGCTGTTTTTCCTCTTTTTACTCTAGTCATATCATTTAATAATTATCAATTAGTTGTCTGCCCGCTTAAGTTCTTCGCAGAAAAATTTAGGCGGGGTCGTTGAAAATTGATAACCTAAACCAAACTTTCTAAAAATTATTTAACTGTTTAATTTTAATATTTAAAGGTCGTAATCCTTTTCGGCGTTTTAATTGAACGCTACGTTTTTTCGCTAAAAAATGGCTTTGACCTTTTTTCCTTCTCAAAAGTTTTTTCCTTTTAGTAATTTTTATTCTTTCTTGAATACTATTTTTCATGGATTTTTATAAATTTATGAATTAGTATAAATATCGAATTTTAATTTTTGAAAAATTGAAAATTTATTGAAAATTACTTACACTCTTAATTTTTTGTAAAAACTTTGGTGGGGAAATTGAAAATTGAAAATTTAAGGAAGACCTTTTATTTGTATCGACACTCCTCGGCCGCCAAATTTTGGTTCTTTTAATATTTTATATTCACCAGGTATAATTTTTAAGAAATTTTCTAATTTAGATAAGGCAAAAGATTTATTAAATTTTTCTCTGCCTTTTAACTTTAGGACAACATCAACAGGATGTCCTTTTGACAAAAATTCTTCAACTTTTCTGGCTTTAATTTCTAAATCGTTTTTCGCTGCCACTAAAGAAATTTGGATTTGTTTTAATTCTTTAATCTTAGAAGCTTTTTCTTTCTTTCTTGCTTCTTTTTCTTTTTGATAACGAAATTTGTCAAAACTAATAATTTTTGCAACTGGTGGTATTGCTTTTGGGGCTATTTCTATTAAATCTAAGCCTTTTTCTTGAGCTAATTTTAAGGCTGCCTCTAACGGCATCACGCCTAAATTTTCTCCAACCTCATTAATGACTTGAATTTCTTTTACTGTTATTTGATTGTTTTTGCGGAAATTCTCGATGGTTTTAAAATTATTTTTTATTATAGTGGAGATGGCGGGATTGAACCCACGTCTTGCGATAATTTGATAAATTTTCTACAAGTTTAGCTAAATTTAAATGAAGAATTTAGGATATAGAATTTAGCATCCAACCTAAATTCTTTAACTGATTTTTTAGTCCTCATTTATATCAGTTTTCTAAATGAGTAAGCTCAAATTATAACACCCGAATTCCTAAGCTTGAGCAACAAAGGATGGATGCTGCATTAGGCAAAAGCCAATGCAGGAGCCAAATTTTTGTTGGCAGTTATTTATTTTGATCTCATGATTTACGAGGGAAGAGATCGTCCTCGACTTGCCAATTTAAAAAATTATCGCAATCGATTCTTACATCCCCAATATCGTTGACTGAAGTAACTGAAACTGAAGTGGGAAATTTCTGATTTTATTCAGTGTAATACTCGGCGTATTTCTGCTTCTATATCTCTCTTTTTTATCAATTCTCTCTTATCTACTTTTTTTCGGCTTTTTGCTAAACCAATTTCAATCTTTATTTTTCGATTTTTATTATAAACCTTAAGAGGCATTAAAGTCAACCCCTTTTCTTGGGCTTTCCCAATTAAATTTTTGATCTCCTCTTTTTTAAGAAGCAATCTCCTTGTTCTTTTTGGATCATAATCAGAGGGTGTATTTTTAGGTTGATAAGGTGGTATATTAGCATTGATAAGCCATGCTTGATTATTTTTTAATACAACATAAGACCCAGCAAGATTTATTCTACCGTTTTTAATTGATTTTACTTCAAACCCTTTCAGTTCAATTCCTGCTTCATATGTTTCTAAAATTTCGTAATCAAATCTTACTCTTTTATTTTCTGTTAAGATATTCATAAATTTAGTATATCAGATTAATGTTTGTTATAATATATTGTAAATGGTTAAGGAAAAAATAGAAAATTTATTAAAGGAAGTTATAGGAGAGCAGTCATCTAAAATAAAAATAAATGTGTTTGTTCCGGCTGACGAAAAATTTGGGCATTATTCAACCAATGTTGCTTTTATTTTAGCAAAGCAGAATAAGAAATCGCCAATAGAGATAGCTAAAGAAATAAGTTCATCGTTTATCGTTCATGGTTTATTGTTAGTTGATAAGATTGAAGTGGCCTCGCCAGGTTTTATCAATTTTTGGCTTAAACCAGAAATTTTTCAAGAAGAAATAAAAGAGATTTTAAAACAAAAAGAGAAATATGGAAAAAACTCAAAAAACAAAAATCAAGAGTTAAAAATTCAAATTGAATTTATTTCTGCTAATCCGACTGGGCCTTTAACGATTGGCAATGGCCGAGGTGCTTTTTTGGGCGATGTTTTAGCTAATATTTTAGAATTTCAGGGAAACAAAGTAACAAGAGAATATTATATTAATGATGCAAAAAATTCTTTACAAATTAAAGAGTTAGGGAAAACTGCTTTAGGCGAAGGAGATACTTATCTTACAAAAAATATTAAGATTTTAATTTCAAAAATAAAGCCCCAAATTGTTAAATTAAAATCTAAAAATCCAGAAAATTTAGAAGGCGAAGTTGGACGCCTTTTAGCAAAAGAGGTTCAGAAACAAAATAAACAATTTATTGAAAAAAAATTAAAGATTAAGTTTGACAAATGGTTCAATGAAGAAAGTTTATATGAAAGTGGTGCTGTCGCAGATGTTTTAGAAAGACTTAAAAAGAAAAATTTAGTATATGAATCTGAGGGAGCATTGTGGTTTAAAGCAACAAAATTTGGAGACGAAAAAGATAGGGTTTTAGTCAGAAAAAGCGGCGAGGAAAGTTATTTTTTATCAGATCTTGCTTATCATCTTAACAAATTTGAAGATAGAAAATTTGATAAAGTGATTGAAATTTGGGGCGCTGATCATCATGGTTATGTGCCACGGATAAAAGCCGGGCTTCAAGCTTTTGGTATCTTTCAAGAAAGATTAACGGTTATTATTACTCAATTGGTGAGACTTATTAAAAACGGCAAAGAAGTTAGAATGTCAAAAAGAAAAGGAGAATATTTAACGCTTGAAGATTTAATTAATGAAATTAGCCTTGATAGCGCTCGTTTTTTCTTTTTAATGTATTCACCAGATACTCATATGGATTTTAATTTGGATTTAGCAAAAGAGAGATCGATAAAAAATCCAGTTTATTACGTGCAGTATGCAGCTGTAAGATGTCAAAGCATTTTAAGAAAGTCGAAATTTTCACCCTCTCAAATTTTCAAAGAAAACTTAAGAAGACAAGAAAATCTAAAATCAAAAGTTAATCTGAAATTATTGGAGACCAAAGAAGACATAGTTTTAATGCAGATATTGGCGAGATTTCCAGAGATTATTGAAGAAGCGACAGAAAAATATAATCCACAAATATTAGTTCGTTATTCCTTAGATTTAGCAAAAGAATTTCATAATTTTTACGAAAAAGAGAGAATTATTGTTGAAGATAAAGAATTAACAAACGGACGTCTAAGATTAGTTTATGCGACCCTAATAATTTTTAAAAATATTTTTAAGCTTCTTGGCATTACGTTGCCTAAAAAAATGTAATATAAAAAATATCAAGAAGCAAGTAAAAATAGAATAAAATCTAAATAGTGCAACAAATTCTCAATTTCCTCACCTAAATTCTTTGAGAATAACTTAAGCAAACAATTTTTAAACTTACGAAATTTTAATCTTTTCTCTAACTTTTACAATTTTCTTTTCTTATTCTTCTTCTATCGTTTTTTATCTAAACTTCATTCAAATAATCAAATAGTGTTGTGCTAT
>CAYXLL010000003.1:0-15065 GCA_964465875.1 uncultured Candidatus Saccharibacteria bacterium | reverse complement strand
AAAAATTTAAAAATATTAATTTGTCGTTTGGGCAACAAGAGAAATTTGAAGGATTAGTGGTTAGGGTTGAGAAAGGAGGAGGTCAAAAATTAACCGTTGAGCTTTTAAATCAAAAAACTTTAGTTTTAGTTCAAGTAAGAAATTATCCAGAATTTCATTATGGCGATTTAATAAATTTTAATGGCACGATTAAAGCACTTGATGATTCTTCATATAGTCGCTATTTAGCAAAAGAAAGAATTAGCGGAACAGTTGATTTTCCGACTATAGAATTAATAAAAAGCAATCAAGGGAATTTTATTAAAGCTAAACTTTTAGCGCTAAAAGATAAGACAATAGAAGTATTTCATCAAACGCTTCCTTCAGAAAAATCTGCTTTTCTCTCTGGTCTTACTTTAGGAGAAAAAGAAGAATTTTCTAAGGATTTTAAAGAAGCAATGGCAAAAAGCGGCACTTCTCATTTAGTAGCGCTTTCTGGTTATAATATTTCTATAATTGTTGGTGTGATTTTTAGCTTATTTTTATCAACATTTAGGTTAGGAAGAAAATGGGCTTTTTGGTTGAGTATTCTAATTGTTAATTTGTTTGTTTTAATGACTGGCGCTGAAGCATCGGTAGTCAGAGCGGCAATTATGGGTATTATTGCTTTATTGGCTAAAGAAACAGGAAGAATTTATAGTTTTAGAAATGCTATAATTTTTGCCGGATTTTTGATGATATTAGTTAATCCTAAAATTTTAACTTTTGATATAGGATTCCAACTTTCGTTTTTGGCTGTTATTGGGTTAGTTTATTTATCTCCAATTATTTCAAAATTATTTCATCTTAAAAAAGAAAGTTTATTTGATTGGCAGGAAAATTTTTCTACAACACTTTCAGCTCAGTTGATGGTGGCACCACTTTTGATTTCTTCTTTTTCTTATTTTTCGCCGCTTTCTTTTTTAACTAATATTTTAATTTTAAGCGTGATACCAATTACAATGGCGCTTGGTTTTATCCTGGCGGCGATTGGTTTTGTTTTTATGCCGCTTGCTTTAATCTTTGCTTGGTTTGTAAATATTTTTCTCTCCTATGAAATTTTTATAATAAAATTTTTTAGTAGATTTAACTTTTTAAGCATCGCTTCTGTTAGTTATTTATTTATTACATTTTATTATTTAATTTTAATTACTTTTATGTTTAGTTTTAATATAATAAATAATAAATTTAAAACACCAATTACTGAGCCTGAAATAAAAAATTTATAAAAATGTCTAATAATAAAATTATTTTACTATTAATATTTCTTTTTGCTTTTGATATTTTTCTTTGGTGGCAAGTTTTTAATCAGCCGTTAAAAAACAGAAGCGAAATTTATTTTTTAAATGTTGGCCAGGGCGATAGCGAATTAGTAACATTAGACGGGAATGTTAAAGTTCTAATTGACGGCGGACCAAACAAAAGCGTTGTTTATGAACTGGAAAAATTTTTGCAGCCTATTGATAGATATATTGATTTAGTTATTTTATCTCATCCTCAGACAGATCATTTTACCGGATTAATTGATGTTTTAAAAAGATATCAAGTCGGCACTTTTATCTTTAACGGCCGTGAAGCAGACAGCGCGGCTTTTAAAGAATTAGAAAATGTTATAAAACAAAAAAATATTCCAGTGGTAATTTTAGGAGAAGGAGATAAAATAGAACATCTAAATGATAAATTTATCGTTTTTGCGCCAGATAAAAATTCTTTAGAAAGTTTAAGTCTTAATGATGCTTGCTTGGTTTTGCAATTAGAAACTCAAAAATTAAAAGCATTATTTACTGGCGACACTGAAGAAAAAACCGAAAAAGATTTAATTGCTAAGTATGGAAATATTTTACAAAGCGATATTTTGAAAGTTAGTCATCATGGTTCGAAGTATTCTTCATCGGATGATTTTCTTAAAGTTGTTAAACCAAAAATATCTGTTATTGAAGTTGGAAAAAATTCTTATGGTCATCCATCAAACGAAGCGCTAAATCGTTTAGCGAATATTGGGTCGCAAATTTTTAATACTCTTCAAAATGGCACATTAAAAGTAGATTTAAAAGACGGAAAAGCCTATATTTTTGCTAAACAATAAATCCATTAGTAAAGCTATAATATAATTTAATCTAAAAAATTACCATCGAGCTTCACTACTTGGTAAAATTTTTGATATAATAGAAAGATGCGAACTCTAAGCACAGAAATTATTAATAAAGAAGGCGAGATTGTTGAGTTAATGGGTTTTGTTAAAACTCGCCGCGACCACGGTAAAATTATTTTTATCGATCTTAAAGATCGTGATGGTATTACTCAAATTGTTTTTAGTCCTCAAATCGGCGATTTTTATAAATTGGCTGATAAGCTAAGACAGAGTTGGGTTATTAAGGTTAATGGCTTGGTAAAAATTCGTCCAAAAGGAATGGAAAATCCGTCTCTTCTGAATGGTAAATATGAAGTAGAAGCAAAAAATTTAGAAGTTATTTCTGAGGCGAAAGCATTGCCGATTGATATTAATAGTGATGGTTACGATATCAATGAAGAAGTTAGAATGAAATATCGTTATCTTGATCTGCGGCGGGAAAGATTAAATTTAAATCTTAAAACAAGAGCAAAAATTTTTAAATTTATTCGCGACTTTTTAATTGAACTCAATTTTATTGAAATAGAAACTCCAATTTTAACTAAATCAACCCCAGAAGGCGCTAGAGATTATTTAGTTCCTTCTCGGCTAGAGTCTGGTAAATTTTACGCTCTACCGCAATCGCCTCAGCAATATAAACAATTATTAATGGTAGCGGGTTTTGAACGTTATTTCCAATTTGCTAGATGTTTTAGAGATGAAGACACAAGAGGAGATCGCCAGCCAGAATTTACTCAACTTGATTTAGAGATGAGTTTTATCTCGCAAGATGAGATTTTAAATTTAATCGAGGAAATGTTTATTAATTTAATTAAAAATTTTTATCCTCAAAAAAATATTTTACAAGTTCCATTCCCGCGACTTACTTATCAAGAAGCAATAGAAAAATATGGAACTGATAAACCTGATTTAAGAAAAAATAAAAATAAAGATGAGCTGGCTTTTTGCTTTGTTTATGATTTTCCAATGTTTGAATGGCGAGAAGAAGAAAAAAGATTTGATGCGGTTCACCATCCATTTACAAGACCAAAAACTGAGGATATTGAAGAAATAAAAAAAGATCCTTCTAAAATTTTAGCTTATCAATACGATTTTGTGCTTAATGGTTATGAAGTGGGAGGAGGTAGTTTGAGATCTTATAGGCCAGAAATTTTAGAAGCAGTTTTTGAAATTATGGGACATACTAAAGAGCAAATTAAAGAAAAATTTGGACATTTACTTGAGGCATTTTCTTTTGGCGTGCCTGATCATGGAGGAATAGCAATAGGGCTTGATAGAATAATGATGATTTTACAAAACGAAGAAAGTATTAGAGAAGTTATTGCTTTTCCGAAAACTGGCGATGGAAGAGATTTAATGATGGCGGCTCCTGCTGAGGTCGATAAAAAACAATTAAAAGAATTGGGGCTGGAGATAAAAACAAAAGAGAAAAAATAATTTATATTTAACTTTTAAACTTTAATCTCTAAATTAAGATTTTACGATAAGATGATATTTTAATGCCTAACGACGTTTGCTTTTTGAATTTTGGCTTATTTAGCTTCTTTCTTTACTAATTAAAGAAATTTTGGTAAGTTAATTTTAATGGCTGAAAAAATATCACAACAATTAAATGAGTTGCAAGAGCGAGCCCGACTTTTATCGGGCCGGCTTTGACATTGAAAATAAAAAAATAAAATTGAAAGAGATTGAATCAGAAATTAGCGATTCGGATATTTGGAAAGATCGTCAAAAAGCCGAAGAAAAAATTAAAGAATTTGGAGAGATAAAAGAAATAGTGGATGAATTTAATAAAATTCAGAAAAATTTAGATGAATTAGAAAATAGTTTTACAGAAGAGAAATTTTACGAAACTAAGAAATTATTGAATAAGTTAGAATTAAAAACACTTTTTGTCGGAAAATACGACAAACAATCTGCAATTTTATCCATATCTGCCGGTGCTGGTGGTCAAGACGCTGAAGATTGGGCAGCAATGCTTTATGAAATGTACTCTAAATATGCTGAGAAAAATAATTGGAAAGTGAAAATTATTGATGAAAGTTTTGGTGATTTTCAATCAAAAACTGGGCGATATCCGATTAAAGATATTACTTTTAAAATAGAAGGCGATTATGTTTATGGATATTTAAAAAGAGAGTCAGGCGTTCATCGTTTGGTAAGAATTTCTCCATTTTCTCCAGAGAAAAAACGTCATACATCATTTGCTCTAGTAGAAGTTTTACCGGATCTACCAGAAATAGATGAAGAAAATTTTAATATTCCAGAAGATGATTTAAAAATTGAATTTTTCCGTTCTTCTGGGCCTGGCGGCCAAAATGTCAATAAAGTAGAAACTGCTGTAAGAATTGTTCATAAGCCAACCGGCATTTCAGCTGCCTCACAAGCTGAACGTTCTCAAGACCGAAATCGTCAGCAGTCTTTAAAAATATTAAAAGCTAAATTAATTAAATTAATAGGAGAAAAAAAAGAAAGGGAATTATCAAAATTAAAAGTGAAAGTTAAGCCGGAATGGGGGAACCAAATTCGATCATATGTTCTTAATCCTTATAAATTAGTCAAAGATCATCGCACAGGCATTGAAACAACAAAAGTAGAAGAAGTTTTAGAAGGCGATCTTGATCAATTTATTGATCCAAGCGCCTATAAATAAAAATTTTGTTATTTTAAAATTTAAAAAGGAGGAAAAATGGAAAATGTAGGAGAAAAATTGTTGGCATTGCGTCGTCGAAAAGGATTAACAAGTTATGAATTAGCACGAAAAGCAGGATTAAGTCAGTCATCTATTGTCTTTATAGAAAATAATAAAAGACAGCCTTCTGGAGATACTTTATTAAAATTAGCAAAAGCATTAGAAATACAGCCTAATTATCTATCTAAAAAAGGAAATTTTATTGCAAAAGAAGAAATTAAGAAATATTTGAAACAGAATTATAAAAAGATGACTGATAAAGAAATGGCTAGGTACTTAGGAGTTTCTGGAACAATAGTTAGTGGTTATCTTTCTCGGATGTATAAGAGAAATGAATTAATTCCTCGTTCAGGCGAAAAAAGAAAATTGACTTTAAACCAAAGAGAAAGGTTGAGAGAAAAGATGGTTTGGACAAAGGAGAATACAAAAGAACTAATAAAATTTTTTAATAAAGGAATGAGCGATAAAGAAATTAGCAATCTTTTATTTAATTCTCCAGATAAGGCAAGAAAGATTAGAGGGAAAAGAAAAAGGATGGGATTGTCAAAATTTCATTATTGGGAAGATTGGGAAATAGCGATTCTTAAAAAATATTACAGTAAATTACCTTTCTCTGTTTTAGCGAAGGTTTTGAAAATTCAAAAAATAGAGCGCATAGAAAGGAAGCTAGCTAGATTTCTTTACAAAAAAGATAAAATTCAACCTTTTAGAGCTCATCGGTCGCAACCATCCGAAGAAGATTTAAAATTTGCTGAAGAGCGAGAAGAGATTTACGGAGTTTATGCTCTTAACGAAGAAATGCTTGATACAGTTTTATTGTCTCTTTACAAAGACAAAGAAATTTTTCAAGAATTGATTAGAGAATCATTAAGGAAAATAGAACAAAAAGGGATCAATCAAGCATACCAAAAAATAGTAAAATTAGCTCAAATTGTTCCAGAAAGAATTAAAAGTTTTTTTGAAGAGATGCCTGAAGAATTGAAAAATAATTTTTTTTCAACTGACGGCGGAAAAGTAATTAAAAATTTGTTAGCTAAGATATAAATTTTATTTCATAAAAAATCGACTTTGTACAAAGTCGATTTTTTATGAAAAAGCGATAGGATTAGGCGAGGAGAAGGGGATGAGTGAATTGGAGATCCTTTTTTACCGAAAGGTAAAAAACGTCATATCTACCACTTAACGTTGAAAAGATTTAATTTATTTTATATTATAAAATAAAGAACTTTAAAAATAGAAAAGGAGGCAAAAATGAAAGAAAAAGGATTGAAAAAAGTAAAAGAATTAGTAAACGGAGTGTTAATAGCCAATACTTTAAAGACAATAATGTCTTTTTTGAGTCACTTGTCAGATGAAAATCTGATAAGATTAACAGTATTAGCAGAAAAGTTGGTAGCCGATGAGAACCAGAAAGAGAAAGTTAGAGTTGTAAGAAAAAAATTTGAAAATCATCATCCTAGTTTAGAAGCATCGAAGAGGATTAGTCAACGTCTTTCTTATCAAAGCCGTCAAAAAATTGTTAAAAATCTTTTTGCTTACGGAATGTTTTTAGGCACCAGAAAAAGAAATGAAATTTTAGCAAAAGAAGGTTTTAGACCGCCTTTCTTTTTAGTAATTTCACCAACAATGAGATGCAATTTAAATTGTATCGGTTGTTATGCGGGAAGCTATATTAAAGATGCTGGCTTGTCGACTTTAACTATCGATCGTATTTTTCAAGAGGCAAAAGAATTGGGGATTTATTTTATTACTATTTCTGGCGGCGAACCTTTTATTAAAAAAGACCTTCTTGATCTTTTTGAAAAACATAATGATATGTATTTTCAGGTTTATACTAATGGAACGCTTATCAATGAAGAAGTAGCGAAAAGATTGGCGAAATTAGGCAATGTCGCTCCAGCAATTTCGGTTGAAGGGTTTGAAGAGCAAACTGACGCCAGAAGAGGAAAAGGAGTTTTCAAAAAATTGGAAGAAGTTTGGAAATTGCTTATTGAAAATGGAGTGATGTTTGGATTTTCTGCCACGCCAACCAGAAAAAATGTAGAAATTCTTTTTTCTGATGAATTTATTGATTTCATCATTAGTAAGGGCGCGCTTTTTGGCTGGTATTTTCATTACATTCCAATTGGTAAAAGTCCAGATGTTGATTTAATGCTTCTTCCAGAGCAAAGAAACTGGGCGCGAGAAAGATTGGAAATTTTAAGAAACACCAAGCCAATTATTCTGGCGGATTTTTGGAATGATGGTCATTTGGCTGGCGGTTGTATTGCTGGCGGCCGAACTTATTTACACATTAATGCCAATGGAGACGTAGAGCCCTGTGTTTTTACTCATTTTGCCATTGACAATATTAAAAACAAGTCATTAAAGGATTGTATTAATTCTCCTTTAATGAAAGCGATTCAAAAACAACAGCCATATTCCAAAAATTTGATGACTCCTTGTATGATTATCGATGAGCCAGAGATATTGCGAAAAGTCGTTAAAGAAACCGGCGCTTATAGTACCGATGGTGGTGATAAAAGTCTTCTCGAAGACCTAGCTCCTTTTTTAGATGATTATTCTAGAAAAATTCATCAGCTTTGGGATCCAATATGGGAAGAAAAACATAAGGAAGGGAAAGTACTATAAAATTAAGTATGTAAACTAAAAGAAATAATAATGATAGCTGGTTTGTCAATTGAGCGGTAGAAAAAAATCTGTTCTGTTTTGTCGGAGATAGGATTATTAAAATTGGATTTAAAAAATAGTAAAGGAGGTGAAATAAGCCCGTCTAAAAATTTTTAGGCGGGCTTTTCTTTTTCAAAAAGAAAATTTGACATTTTGATTGATACAAGATTTTTAAGTATTAAAGAAGCTACCATAATAATTCTGGCGGTTGATAAAACTCAAATTCCACTTGAGTTTAGTTAGAGATTTATTAAAGATTAGAATTAGAAAAATTAGAATTATTTTATTCAGTTTATTTTGTAGTTATGTGTTGCAGAATGTATAAGAGGGTTGGCTCTTGACAAAAATTTTTTGAAAGATTATTATTGAAGATAAGATTAAAAAATAAATTATGAATTTTAAACCACTCTCAAACCATATTTTTATAGAACCAATTGAAGAAGAAAAAACCACTAAATCAGGAATTGTAATTCCGGAAACCGTTGACAGAGAAAAGCCGATAAAAGGCAAAATTATTGCTGTTGGTCCAGGAAAAAGAAATGATAAAGGAGAAATAATTCCAATGTCAGTAAAAATTGGCGATATTGTTTTGTTCAAAAAATATGGGCCAGATGAAATTGAAATTGATGATAAAAAATATTTAGTCGGAGACGAAGAAGATATACTTGCGATTTTAGAATAATTTCTAATAAAGTCATACGAAATTATAAAAACATACGAAATTACGAAAAACTAGAAAGTGATATTAGTAAATTAAATAAGGTTTCGTGCATTCGTAAATTTTTGTACTTTCGTAAGATTTTTTTCGTAAAACTATTATGGCTAAACAACTTTTATTTAATGAACAAGCGAGAACAGCCCTGAAAAAGGGGATTAATAAAGTCGCTGATGCAGTAAAAATTACTTTAGGTCCAAAAGGTAGGGCAGTAGTTTTGGAAAGAGGCTATGGATCGCCGGTTATTACACGTGATGGTGTGACTATTGCTAAAGAAATTGAACTGGAAGATAAAATTGAAAATGTTGGCGCTGAGCTTATTAAGGAAGCAGCTTCAAAAACAAACGATATGGCTGGTGATGGCACAACAACTGCTACTGTTTTAACGCAGGTTTTTATTAATGAGGGATTAAAAAATGTCAGCTCTGGTATTGATCCAATTTCAATGTCAAAAGGAATTGAAAAAGCGCGTCAAGTTGCGCTTGAAAAAATTAAACAATTTTCTCAAAAAATAACTAGCGATGAAGAAATTGCTCAAGTAGCTACTATTTCAGCGAGAGACGAAGAAATAGGGAAATTAATCAGTGAAGTCATAAAAGAAGTTGGAGAAGATGGCGTTGTGACAGTAGAAGAATCTCAAACATTAGAATTATCAAAAGAATTAGTTAAAGGTTTACAGTTTGATGAAGGCTATATTTCTCCTTATATGATTACTAACACTGAAAGAATGGAAGCAGTATTAGATGAACCTTATATTTTAGTCACTGATCAAAAAATTTCTACTATCTCTGCTCTTTTGCCTCTTTTAGAAAAATTAATTCAATCGGGAAGAAAAGATTTGGTAATCATTGCTGAAGATATAGATGGAGAAGCATTGGCGACATTAGTGGTTAATAAGCTTCGCGGAACTTTTAATATTTTGGGTGTAAAAGCGCCGGGATATGGAGATAGAAAAAAAGAGATGCTTTTGGATATTGCGACGGTTTGCGGTGCGGAATTTATCTCCGAAGAAACTGGTAGAAAATTAGAAAATACTGATATTACTGTTTTAGGTCAAGCTCATCGTGTTGTTGCTACTAAAGATAAAACTACAATTGTGGGAGGAAAAGGCGCAAAAGATGAAATAGAAAAAAGAATTAATCAAATTAAATCTCAGATTCAGAAAGCTGATTCGGATTTTGACAAAGAAAAATTAAGAGAACGTTTAGGAAAATTATCAGGCGGAGTTGCTGTAATTAGAGTTGGTGCTCCAACTGAAGTAGAGCAAAAAGAAAAGCAACATCGCATTGAAGACGCAGTTGCAGCAACGAAAGCTGCGGTTGAAGAGGGGATTGTACCAGGCGGAGGTGTAATTCTTGTGAGAGCAGCTGAAGCAGTTAAAGATTTAATTGATAAAATGGATAAAAATGATTTAGCTCAAATTGTTGGCGCAAAAATTATTTTAGAAGGGCTTTATTCGCCATTAAAACAAATCGCTGAAAATGCTGGTCATAATGGTTCGGTAGTTTTGAATAAAGTTTTGGAAGGAAAAGATGATTTTGGTTTTAACGCTGGCACAGAAAAGTACGAAAATCTTATAAAAGCTGGCATTATTGATCCGACAAAAGTTACGCGGACTGCTCTTGAAAATGCGATTTCAGTGGCTTCAATGCTTTTAATCACTGAAGCTGTAGTAGCTGATATTCCAGAGAAAAAAGAAGAAAAGCTTAATCCTGCAATGGGAGGGTCTTATGGCGAAGAATACTAGCTTCTTTAAAAAATTAAAAAAACAAAAATCAAGGAGGTGAGATAAAAATGCAGAAATATTCTCCTAAAGATGCAAAATTAGAATTAGAGAAATTAGGCATAGATCCTTATTATCTCCGTCATCTTGATGATGGCGAAATAGAAATAGCCGCTTTTTGTTTTATCGCAGTAGCAATAATAATGCTGATAGGGTTGATTATTGGAGGGATTCTTTATGCGATTAATGTATTTTAAATTTGTTTAAAAAGGTGCTGTCATTTTTTACAGCGCCTTTTTTGTTTATTTAAATTTTTTATGCTATAATTTATTAATTATTTTAAAAAGGTCGATTTATTAACTTTAAAATTATTGATTGATAATTAATAAAACTAACGTGACTATACTTTATATAATTTTAGTAATATTAGCGATTTTAATTATTTGGATTATCGCTAGTTATAATAGTTTAGTAAGAAAAAGATTTAGAGTTAGAGAAGCGTGGTCAGATATTGATGTTCAATTAAAGAGAAGACATGATTTAATCCCTAATTTAGTAGAGACAGTAAAAGGATATATGACTCATGAACGGAAAGTTTTTGATGACGTCACTGAGGCTCGAGCAAAAGCTGTAAGCGCTAAAGATAAAATAGAACAAGCAGGTGCTGAAGATGTTTTAAGCAATACCTTGAAAACCCTTTTTGCAGTAGCAGAAAATTATCCTGAATTAAAAGCCAATGCTAATTTTTTGGATTTGCAAAGAGAACTGGCTGATACCGAAAATAAAATTCAAGCCGCCAGAAGATTTTACAATGGTACGGTGATGGATTTAAATATAGCAATAGAAAGTTTTCCAACAAATATAATTGCTCAATTATTTAATTTCAAAAAGGAAGAATTTTTCGGTTTAGAAAACGAAACAGAAAAAGAACCAATTAAGGTAAAGTTCTAAGAAAATTGGAATAGAAATACTATAAATAATAAAAATGTTTAGAGATTCTATATAAATCTAATATTTTTTCATTATGACTCTTTACGCACAAAAAGATTTAAACATAAGAAAAACATGGTTTTTGTTAACCTTATTTTTTCTGTTAATTATTGGACTTGGGTGGATTTTTGCTGAAGTTTATCAGAATCCAGCTATCTTGTATTTTTCTGTTATTTTTAGTTTTTGCGCTAATTTTTTCTCTTATTGGTTTTCTGACAGGATTGTTTTGTCAATGACAAAAGCACAACCGATTTCTAAAGAAAACGCTCCGGAACTTTATAATATCGTGGAGAATTTGGCTATTACCGCAGGTTTACCAACGCCAAAAATTTATTTAGTTAAAGAAAAATCGCCAAATGCTTTTGCGACAGGCAGAGATGCAAATCATAGTGTAATTGCTGTTACTGAAGGATTATTAGAACGGCTTGATAGATCAGAATTAGAAGGAGTAATTAGTCATGAAATGAGTCATATTGGTAATCGGGATATGCTCTTAGGAACAATCGTCGTTGTCTTAGCTGGATTAGTGGCAACTGCTTCAAATATTTTTTTAAGAACTTTATCTTGGGGAGGCAGTAGAAGAGATGACGATAGGGGAGGAGGAATAATTTTTTTAATTTTAGGAATTATTGGTGCTATTCTTGCGCCGCTGGCTGCTACTTTAATTAGACTGGCAATTTCTCGAAAAAGAGAATTTTTAGCTGATGCTTCAGGCGCTTTATTAACTCGCTATCCAGAGGGCTTGGCGCGAGCTTTAGAAAAAATTGATAGTGATCCTCGATCTTTAAAGATTGCTTCTAACGCTACTGCTCATTTATTTATTGCCTCTCCTTTTAAAGGGAAACAAGCTACGAGTTGGCTAACTAAATTATTTTTAACTCATCCTCCCGTCGAAGAGAGAGTCAAGGCTTTACGAGAAATGGAAATTTAGAGTAAAATATATAAAATATATGGAAAAAGAACGATCAAAGGAAAACATTAAAGAAGAGGATAAATTTTTATCAGAAGAGCAGAAAAATAATGAAATAATAAATTCTGAAGATTACCTTGAGGAATTATTAGAGCTTTCTTCATGGTTAGAAGAACATAAAGATGATCCTCATGTAAAATCTATAATTCTTGACGAGATTGACCGTAAAGACTTGGAAATATTTAAGAAGTTTCAAAAAGGAATTTTAACTGAAGAAGAATTAAAAGCATATCAACAAGAGTATCTTGATGAATTTGCTAAAGCGGAAAAGAAAATGAACAAGAGCGATGAAGAGATTCAAAAAGAATTTTTAAATGATAGCCGAGCAAGTTTGCAAGCAATGATTTTAAACAAGATGCTTTCACAAAAAGCCGCTGAGATGTTAAGAAAAAACTTTCATCACACTTAAAGGAAGCGTGCCGGAGCGGGTTCTAAAAAAGAACCCAGGACAACTCGACGGCACACATTTTTTTGTTCGAGGCTTTGCCGAGTAATTTTAAAGGAAGCGTGCCGGAGTGGTTGAACGGGCCTGCTTGGAGAGCAGGTATACTCGAAAGAGTATCAGAGGTTCGAATCCTCTCGCTTCCGCCAGCTACATTTTATTAAGCTTAAGTAATTACTTAAGTAATTACTTAAGCATATTTTAAACAAAAAATATGACTAGCAGAAAAAGTAGTCAAAAAGGAGTACGTAATCTCCAAAAAATTAAAAGCACTTATTATGTTAGTTTGCCAGTTGAGTTAGTGCGTAGTTTTGGTTGGAAAGAAAAACAGAAAGTGGTTGTTAAAAAGAAAGGAAAAAATCTTATTATTTCTGATTGGACTAAAAATAATTAAATATGAAAAACTATGCTAAAATTGGAAACCGAGAGGGGAAGCCGGCTTATCGGATACCGAGCCGAATTGCGCATCAAAATATAGCTCAACGTAATAAATCTGCTCAAAGGACATGGGATCTTGCTAAAAGATTAGAATACCGGAGGATCAAAAATAAGAAGTTGACAAAAAAATCGTCATAGATTATTATATTTATAAATCCGTAGACAACAGGTTTTTAAATCCTGTCGAGGAAATCGACTAATTGCAAATAGCAAAGGCGATAATTTCTACGGATTTAATTAAATCCGTTTTTTATTTTTAATTATGAAATCTCGTCAGCAGAAACAAAAAGAAATAGAGCAAGGAGAAAAGCTTCTTAAAAAAAGCCAAAATTTAATTTTTATTAATTTTTCCGGCGCCACAATGGAAGATTTTAAAAAAATGCGGTCTGATCTTAAAAAACAAAAAGCTTCTTTTAAAGTAATTAAAAAAAGATTACTTAAAATAATTTTTCAGAAAGCCGGCATTGATTTAGATCCAAAACAATTCGATTCTCAAGTAGGAACAGTTTTTATTTCAGATAGAGATATTGTCGAAGCGGCTAATATTGTTTATAAGCTTTTTAAAGAAAAGGAAAAACAGAAAACAAACTTTAATATTTTAGGAGGCTATGATCTAGAAAATAAAACATTTTTTGATGAACAAAAAATGAAATTTATTGGTCAATTGCCAAAAAGAGAAGTTGTTTTAGCACAAGTTTTAGGGACGATTGCTTCACCAATTAAATCGATGTTATATATATTAAATGAAAGGTCGAAAAAAATGCAAAATTAAAAAATCAAAATGAAATTATTCTAATTAATCTAATTAATAAAATTATTTTGATTAATAACTAAACCTTTTAGAAATCTAAATGACAAAATCTAAATTTCAAATTAAAGTTAAAGCTCAAAAATCAGAAAAATGTTGACATTTGAATTTTAGATTTTAATGATACTTGCTTAGGTTAATTAGGAATTTTTATTTGATATTTACATTTTAAATTTATGGCTAAGTACGATGATATTATTTCAAAAATAGAAAATTTAACCACCGTTGAATTAGCAGAATTAGTAAAAGAGATGGAAGAAAAATTTGGAATTTCTGCGAGCGCTCCAGCGGTCGCTACACCTCAAGCGGTTGGTGCTTCGTCTGCGGAAGAAAAGACAACCTTTAATATTCTTCTTAAATCGGCTGGTGATCTTAAAATTAATGTTATTAAAATTGTTAAAGAAGTTTTAGACATAGGACTAAAAGAAGCAAAAGATCTTGTAGATGCTGCGCCAAAAGTTATAAAAGAAGGCGTGAGCAAGGCTGATGCAGAAGAAATTAAAAAGAAACTAGAAGAAGCAGGTGCAGTGGTAGAGCTTCAATAAAAGGAAAGCGGATAAGTGTAATTTTTTAAATAAACGATTGTACTTCTAGGTTTATTTGCTCGCCAAAATTTGGGCGTGTAGCTCAGTTGGTTAGAGCGTTGCATTCACACTGCAGAGGTCTGTGGTTCGAATCCACACACGCCCACTGATTTTAATTAACATGAAAAAAGAACAGCAAACATTAGTGATTATAAAACCTGATGGACTTGCTAAAAGTTTAACTGGTAATATTTTGACTGCGCTTTCAGAAACAAAATTAAAAATTGTTGGAGCAAAAATTGTAAGAGTTACAAGAGATCTTGCAGAATATCATTATCGTGATCTTAAAAATAGAAAACCGCAGATTTTTGAATCAGCAGTTAAGTATTTAATGGGAGAATTCCATAACAATAATAGAGTCCTGGCTTTAGTTTATCAAGGAGAAGATGCAGTCAAAAAAGTACGAAAGATTTGTGGTGATACTAACCCAGAGAAAGCAGAACCAACTAGTATTCGCGGTCGCTACGGAAGAATTAATAGTCAAACAGGAGTTTTTGAAACAGTTGTTCATGCCTCTGAATCCGAAAAAGAGGCGAAAAGAGAAATACAGCTTTGGTTTAGACCAGAAGAATTAGTTAGCGTTATTTTTAAAACAAAAAAAATAAAAGTACCCGAAAAAGAAGAAATCGTGTGGGCGTAAAAATTCACTAAATTATTAAAGTGGATTTTTTTAATTGAATTTATTTTTTAAAATTTTATCAGATTATTTTTTTGATGGGCATTATTGAGGTTAAAAATTTAACTAAAAAATTTAACGACCTAACAGCTGTTGATAATATTTCTTTTGAAGTAGGAGAAGGGGAGGCTTTTGGTCTTTTGGGACCGAACGGCGCTGGAAAAACTACCACTATTAAAATGTTGACTACTTTGTTAAGGCCTACAAG
>CAYXLL010000002.1:0-15201 GCA_964465875.1 uncultured Candidatus Saccharibacteria bacterium | reverse complement strand
CCCCTACCCGTCATAGCCTTGGTGAGCCGTTACCTCACCAACAAGCTGATAGGACCTAGGGTCATCTTTAAGCGAATTGCTTCTTTACTAGTAGTTCAACCCCGAAAGCAAAAAAATATAATTTAATTTGTAAAAACTTTTTGCTCCCAAGGTTGAACTACTAGACCATCAGATATTACCTTACCTTTCGGCAAGCTATGTCTGACTTAAAGGTAGATTCCCAAGGTATTACTAACTCGTTCGCCGCTATCGCTCGTACTTCACTATCGTTCACCACTCGCTCAAAATCAAAAATCAAATTTCGAAAAATCAAAATTATTGCTGCTGATAAAAATTTTTGCAGAAATCTTTATCAGCTTCTTAAATTTTGCATTTTGCGTTTTGCATTTTGAATTTAGGGAGTTTGTGCTGAACATAGTGAAGCACAAACGACCGCTCGACTTGCATGCCTTATCCACGCCGCCAGCGTTCATCCTGAGCTAGGATCAAACTCTCAAATTTTGCCCACAAACACGAACTCAGTGAGCGAAGTGCAAGTACCTGCAATTTAAGACCCTCTAAAATTTTGCGAAGCAAAATTTAGGTGGGCTAAAAATCGCAGCCACTCGACCTTCGCCTACGGCTTGTCCTTGCGGGCGGATTTTTAGGGTAACCAGAAAAAATCTGATTTTTCCTCGAACACAAATATTTTATTGTTCGAGATAAAATTTTCAAAGAACTTTCTAAATTCTTTTATGTAATCTATTTTATTATAATTTAAAATGTCTTGTCAAGAAGAAAAAAACATGTTATCCTTATCATCATACAAATTACTACCAAGGCATATACCTTTACCAATATACTAAATTAGCACAAACATACAAATCTGTAAAAACCTTTTTCAAAATTCATATATTTAGTAATTATTAATACATTCATAAGATTAATAAATTTGTAAAGGTATTTGTAAAATAATAAAATTATGAAAAAAGATATTCATCCAAAATATTATCCCAAAGCAAAAGTAAAATGCGCTTGCGGAAATGAATTTTTTATTGGTTCCACTAAACCAGAGATTCAGGTGGAAATTTGTTATGCTTGTCATCCATTTTATACTGGTAAAAAAATTTTAATCGACACAGCCGGTAGAGTAGAGAAATTTAAAGCCCGAAAAGAAAAAGCTAAATCAAAAGCCGTGAAGAAAATCAGAAAGAAAAAAGCCTTTTAAGTCTACCAATTACAAATTTTATCCAAATATACGAATGCAGAATTTGTATATTTGTAGGGTATTTGTATTTTGTAGCCATTTATTATGGATAAAGTTATTCTAGAAATTCGAGCAGGAGTTGGTGGCGAAGAAGCTGCTATTTTCGCTGGCGAATTAGCCAGGATGTATCAAAAATACGCGGCTAAAAAAGGATGGAAATTTAATATTCTTGACTATAGCCAAACATCCCTTGATGGTTATAAAACTTTTATTGCTGAAATCGAAAATCCTTCAAAGAGCGAAGAAGCTAATCTCTATAATCTTCTTAAAAACGAGTCAGGCGTTCATCGAATTCAAAGAATCCCAAAAACAGAAAAATCAGGCCGCGTTCATACTTCTACTGTTTCTGTTGCCGTACTTCCTGAAGTAGAACAAAAAGATGTTCAAATTAATCCAAGCGATTTAGAGATTTCTTTTTTTCGTTCCTCTGGGCCTGGCGGTCAAAATGTTAATAAAGTAGAAACTGCTGTAAGAATTGTTCATAAGCCAACCGGCATTACTGTAAGTTCTCAAACTGGCCGTTCTCAATTTACTAATCGTGAAGCAGCAATGAATATTTTACGAGCAAAACTTTACGAAAACGCTCAAATAAATGAGCAACAAAAACTTGGTAGTCTACGTCGCAATCAAATTGGCACTGCTGAAAGGGCAGAAAAAATTAGAACATATAATTTCCCTCAAGATAGAATTACTGATCATCGTCTTTCAAAATCTTGGCATAATATAGAAAAAATTATGAACGGCGATCTCGACGAAATCATCAAAGCATTCAATCGTTAAAAAAATATAGCCAAAGTTTTATAATTTATCTTAAAATGTTAAAATAAATATTATGGAATTAATTGCCCAAACAAGAAATATATTTGGTAAACCTGTAAGTCGCCTAAGAAAAAGCGGTCTTATTCCTGCTGAACTTTATGGCCACGGCATTAATAATATTCATCTCAGTTTACCAAAAAAAGAATTTTCTAAAGCGTTTAAAAGCGCTGGTGAAAACGAAATTATTAATTTAATATTAGAAGACAAAAAAATTCCTGTTTTAATTCACGACGTTCAAGTTGATCCTATAAGTCAAAACATTATTCATGTTGATCTCTATCAAGTTAAAATGACAGAAAAAATTATTGTTAATGTGCCGCTTGAATTTACTGGCGAAGCTCCGGCAGTTAAAGAAAAAGGTGGTATTTTAGTAAAAGCGATGCAAGATATAAAAATTGAAGCCTTACCAGGAAATCTTCCTCACTCTATAAAAGTAGATTTGTCGCCTTTAAATGAAATCGGGAAAAGTATTTATGTTAGCGATCTTTCTCTACCGTCAGAAACTAAAACTCCACTTGATCCTCAAACTGTTGTCGCTACAGTGATTGCGAAAACTGAAGAAGTAACACCATCAGAAGTAACAGTAGAAGAAATTCCTACTGAAGCAGAAATTAAACGCGCTGAAGAACAAAAAGAAAAATCAACTGAAACCCCTGAAGAAGCAAATAAATAATCTTAATTTTTATAATTAAGAATTAAGAAAAATGAACAATAAACCTTCTTGCTTAATCGATATTAAAAATAAAGAGACTCCATCTCCAAAAATAGTTAAAAAAAGAGTCGATCTTTCAAGATCAAAAATTATTTATCTTCCAATCAAAAAAATAGCAAAAATAAGTCTTATATTTTTTGCTGTTTTTTCTTTAATTTATGGCTTTGCTCAGGCTCCTAGTAATAAAAGTTTATTGGCTTCCTCAGCTCAACAAGGACAAAGCGCTGAAGAAGAAAGACAATATTGGGAAAATCAACTTCAAGAATTAGAAAAACAAATTGATGATTATGAAAAAACTATTGCAACATACAAAAAGCAAGGAGACACTCTTTCTAGTGAAATTAAAAAATTAGAAGCTAAAATTAGTCAGCTTAACCTTCAAATTAAAGCAGTTACTTTAAATTTAAAAAAACTTGATCAGGAAATTTCTGAAACCAGCAATCAAATTGCTTCTACCGAAAGCGAATTGTCTTTTAATAGAGATGCTTTAGCAAAAACTTTAATGCTTCTCTACGAAACCGGCGATGAAGGATTACTCGATATTATGCTGAAAAATCCAAAACTATCAGATTTTTATGGTGAAGTTAATAATCTTTTAGCGGTTAAAGACAGCTTAAAAGATACGGTAGCAAAAATAGCAGATCTTCATCAAAAATTAGTTGATCAAAAAGAACAATTAGCCCTCGAAAAATTAGATGTAGAACAATTAAAAGCTTACCAAGAATCTCAAAAACTTACTATAAAAAAGACTCAAGATGAAAAAGCAAACCTTCTGAAAGTTACTAAAGGCCAAGAAACAAAATATCAACAAATGCTGCAAGAAACAAAGAAATCAGCAGCTGAAATTAGAAGTAGAATCTTTAAATTATTAGGAGGCGGTGAAATGACTTTTGGTGATGCTTATAAAATCGCAAAAATGGCAGAGGACGCTACGGGCGTCAGAGCAGCATTTCTTTTAGCAATTCTTGATGGCGAATCGAAACTTGGTAAAAATGTTGGTAAATGTAGTTATACAACAGCAATGCATCCTACTCGAGATATACCAATATTTCTTAAACTTTGTAAAGAATTAAATCTTAATCCTAATTCAGTTACTGTTTCTTGCCCTAACTCTGACGGTGTCTATGGCGGCGCAATGGGCCCAGCACAATTTATCCCTTCTACTTGGAATGCTTATAAAGACAGAATCGCTTCAATCACTGGCCATAATCCACCAAATCCCTGGAACAACGCCGATGCTTTTATCGCTGCTGCGCTTTACTTAAAAGATTTGGGCGCTGATCAAAAAACCACTGCAGCTGAAAGAAAAGCCGCTGCTAAATATTATGCTGGTAGCAGATGGAGTTATTATTTATGGAGTTATGGCCAAGGAGCCATTGACCGCGCCGAAAGATTTGCTGATGATATTAAAACTATTACTTCTTAATTTAGAAAATTCTATTAAATACTCGCAATTTTTTTTCTACTAATTTTTCAATTTCTGCAATAACTTTTGGTAATATTTTATAAGGGACAATCTCAGAAGGGTCGTCTTTCAATAATTCTTCAAGAACTTTTCTCCAGGTTAATCGAAGCTCGGTATTAATATGAATTATTGAAATTCCAGCGTCGATCGCTTTAACTAAAACATCATCTTTTATTCCAGATCCACCATGAAGAACTAATGGTATATTAACTCGTTTTTTTATAGCCTTTATTCTCTCAATGTCGATTTCCGATTTCCACCATGACACTGATTTACTATTTCTATCTACTAACATATAATCCGTATCGAATGATGTCTTTAAGAGACCATGCATGTTCCCTACTGCTGGCGCTAATAAATCAACTTCAGTTTCTTTAATAAATCTTTCTGCTTCTATTGGATCTGTCATATTTTTCCCCTTAAATTGTTCTATAAGTTGCTCTGGAATTTCTGTTAAAATTTTTGAATTGCCAAAGATTGGATTTATCTCTGCCTCAATTAAAATTTCCGGATTTTTATTTTTTGCATAAGCAATTAATTCTTTCGTCTGCTTTTTTATTTCTTCAATTTCTAAACCACTCAAGTCAAAAGTAATTGCGTCAAAACCAGTATCAGCTGCCATTTTAGCTGATGTTAAAGATTTACTATGGTCGGCGTTTAAAAAAATCTCTAATCCTTCTTCTTTATAACTTTTAATCAAAGCCATAATTTGATTTAAACCAATAAAATCTCTTTCGCTTTCTGAAACACCAATAATAACAGGCTTTTTTTCTCTTTCTGCTGCATTAACCACTGCCTTTAATATTTCCAAGTTAGAAACATTAAAATGACCGATGGCAATTTGCTGTTTTTCTGCTTCACTAATAATTTGACGTAAAGTTTTCATGTTCAAGGTTTAATTTTCAATTTACAATGAATTGATTCATCCACCAAAATTTTGTAAAGCAAAATCTAGACAGGCAAAATTTTAAAATTTTCAGACACGGCATCGTAATTAAAAATTGTGTCTTTGATAATTGATTGTAAATTGAAAATTGATAATTGAAAAAATTGTTATTGTATTATTACTTTCCCTTGGAGCAAATTTTCTTTAATTATTTCTTCCATTTTTTCTTTGCTAAAATATTCGGAAAAAATTTTATTCCAAAGCGCTTCTTGATGATGGTAAAGATATTTTATCATTTCTTTTTCTTTTACTAACGACATTGCATTATCAACCAAATTAAAACTTACTAAAATATCTTTATTATTTTCACTCTTAAAATAATCACCTACCCAATTCATATCTTTCCAGAAAGAAAGTTCAAGCGAAAAACCATCAAGCATGCCGCCAGCCTTTATTAGGGCTCCTTCAGCTTTTTCCCAATGGACCGCTTCTGGATTAATATGCGGCTCAAATAAACGCGGGTCATTTTCATTTTCTTTGGCTAAATATTTTTGAATAATCAGCCATTGATTTTTTTCTGAAAAATCTAAATTTTTTTCACAAATATTACCAGAAAGAAGACTTACCAAATCGCTAGCAAAACCTTTTTCTTTCAAATGTCTAAAAATATCGCTATAAAAAGAAACTTCATAAAAATAATGTAGTATTAAACTAAAATTTCTAATTAATTCTCCAGAAACACCCAAAAAAACAGGAATAATAAAAATTACTCCCATCTCTTTAAGATGAGAGATATTATGATATTTTTTCTCAATAAAATTTTCAGCAGCCAAAACAATTTTTGGACTAACAACTAAAGTCTCAATTTCTCTTTCTTCGAAATCTGATGCTTTTAAATTTTTATATTCTAAAAAAAATACTTTGTTCAGCCACTCACTTCCCTCAATGAATCTTAAGCTAGAAAAAACTTCAAAAATATTTTCTTTATCTAAAAGTTCATTAATGTTTTTATAACCAAAAACTTCTATAACTTTCTGAGGCGGATTTTTTTCTAAAAGCTCTCTGGCTTTGTCAATTTTTAAAAAAAATCCTTTTGGCGGATTAACAACTTTTTTTGCTGTTTCTAAAATAGCCCCGCAGCCCTCAATATCTTTAAGCGATGGTCTTTTTAACGCTTCAAAAAGTAAATTATCATCAGCTTCAATTTTAGAAATCAAGGCGTCGTTAATTTCTTCTGCCGTTGTTTGGCTAGGAACGCCTAAAACACTTAAAGCTTTTTGTATCTTAAGGAAATTTTCTTGAGTAATTTTTTCTATTATATTGTTTTTACCAGTTAGCTGAGAAAGATTGTTTTCAACATCTTTTAATTTCTCAGCGGAAGTTCTTAAGATTTTTGAAATTTTATCAATAGAATCCATATTTAAAAAATTTTTATTTAGTTTCTAAATTTATTTGTTTTCTGTACCATCTTTTATTTTTTTCAAATTCATTTTTAGTTAAAATTCCTTGATTAGCGCCAATATTTTCTACGACACTTGTAGCATTTGCCAGGCCTAAGCGAATTGCGTAGATCATTGCTGATTTTTCAATCTTATAATCTTTCGATTCTTTAATTAATCCGGAGACAAATCCTGAACCAAATGCGTCGCCAGCGCCGGTTCTGTCAATTGCCTTTTGAGGGAAAATTCCTGCTTTATAAATATTTTTTCCATCAGATACTGAAACTCCTTTCGCTCCTTTTGTCATCACTACAATACCGTCAACTAACTTATCTAATTTTTTAAATATTTCTTTTTCTTTTATGTAAGGAATATCGGTCAAATAAGAAGCTTCTTCTTGATTTACTAAAAAAATATCATAATTTTTTAATAAACTTTGATTATTTTTTAAAATTTTTAAATCTGCTAAACTCGGATTACCGGCAATTTTAATTTTATTTTTTTTCGCAAAAGAAAATATTTTTTCTAAGAATTGTTTATTGCCACCCAAAGTTCCAACATAAAACCAATGAGTTTTTATTTTATCCCAAGAAATCTCTTTCTCGTTTATATTTCTGCCAGCGCCTTTATAATCCAGAATCGTTCTTTCTCCATTTTTATCTACAAAAACCACAGAAAAAGCAGTTTTTTCTTTTTTATCTTTTTGAATAAAATTTATATTAATTTTTTCTTTTTTAAGAAACCTTAGAATATCTTTACCAAATAAATCGTCGCCAATTCTTAAAATTGCTGCTGACTTTAATTCCTGACGCGAAAAAGTAACAGCGGTATTAACAGCTGATCCACCATTTAATAAATCCGCTTTTGAAACATTATTTTTCGAGGCCAAATTTAAACAAATCCCCTTCCCGGTTTTAAATTTTTTTGAATTAAAATTTACAAAATCTACTCCTTCTAAAAATAAATCTTTTGAAGCAGAACCAATTGTAATGATGTCAAACATAAACAAAATATAAAGCTAAAAGTTGAAAGTCAAAAATAACAGCATTTAATTCAATTAATCCAACTTTTTATTTGAAAATTAAAGTCATTTAAAATTTAGGGTATAAGATCTTTTTGTGTACCAAATATTAACAAATTTTTACCGCCATTCTCTTTTATCCATCGAGAGCTTTCAAGTCTAGCAGCTAATTCATAAGTCATTTTTTGAGGATTACAGGCAAAAGAATAATAATACTGTTCATTATTCAGAGGATCTTTATAAAATTCACTTAAAGGAGAACCTCCGCTTAATTCATTTAAATTAATAGGTATCCAACCAGTTCCATCAACAGCCGTAGTTCCATTTCTAGAATCATAAATTCTTTCTTTTACACACTTGAATTCGCCACTAGTCTCAGTTAACCATAATCTAATAGCTGAATCTATTGCATCTAAATTATTAGCTCTTATAGAATCTCTATATTCTTGATCTGAAATTAAATCATTATAGTCAGTCGATGTTAGTTGTTCATAATTTTTTTCTGGGATGACTTGTTCTGAAGTTCGCGAGGAAGGTATTACTTGCTCTGAAGATCCTTGTTTTTGAATTTGTTCTTGTTTAGAAAGCTGATTTAAATTTAATAAATTATTTTTGTTTTTTACATATAAATAGCCGCCAACTCCGCCGGCAATTGCTATAACTGCAATAATTATTATTGGTATAATCGCAAATCCTTTTTGATTATTCATATTGAACAAATTTTAAATTTCTTAGATTTATAATTTATAAAATCAATCCTCTGTAAAAATATATCCTTCGCCGCCGAACCGATAGTTATAATTTCGTACATTTGAATTATAAAATTTTTTAATCCTAGTTAATTATTATTTCTCTGGTTCTATTATAGTTTCTACTTGTTTTATTTCTGGAAATTGTTTTGCTGTTGATTCTATTTGAGCCTTTAGTATATTAAATTGGCAAGGGTTTTTACTAATAATATCATCTATAACTTTCTGGTTTATAGACAGAGAAACTGTTAAGTCCCCGTTCTTAAAAGAAATTACTGGAGATACCCAAATCTCTAAAGAATCAATAAAATCTTTTGATAACCCTTTATTTTTTTCTTCTTCGGTTAAAGGGCGGGATATTAAGGAAGTTATAATATCGCTAATTTCCATTTCTAGGGGATATGTGTATGGAAAAACCTCTTTTCTATCTACGGCAGAAATGGAGTTGCCGTTGCAGGAACTATTTTCTTTTGATTTGTCATAATAATATACCTTAAAATTAACTAATCTTTCGTGAATTGGATCCATACAGTTAATGTCGGAAATTTTCCAATCTCTATTAACCTTTTCGAGGGTTATTGAGTAATAACGATGAACTTCTGGATTAATTGGGATGATGTGAGCCCAAAAACTGTCTGACACAATAACATTTGCCTCGTTATCTTTTATTACTATCTCTTCCGGGCATACATAGGCAGGGATATCTTGAGCACATAAAATAGGGTCATAGCCTGGCCCACCCTCAAATGAAGCTATGATTTGGTCTATCTTTTTTTTCAACCCGTCGGTTAAGTAAGGGCTTTTTTTATAAGATACGAAGTGGGATGGAAAAATCCGCGTCCTGTAAAAATTTTCTATTACTTCTTTAATTTTTTTCTGCTCTGGATTTAATTGTTTAGTTTCTTGCGTGCAAACTACCGGCTTATTTTTGTTTTTCAAATATAAATAGCCGCCAAGTCCGCCGGCAATTATCACAACCGCAATAATTATTACTGGAACAATCGTAAAACCTTTTTGTTTCATAAATTTATTTCTATTTACTTAATTTGATATTAACTACTACTAGTATTTGTCATTTCTTCTATTATTTTTACTGATGAACTTGTACCAATAATATCTGCACCAGCCATTAGCACTTTTTCAACATCACTTAAAGTTTTTATGTTCCCTGAAGCTTTTATTAAAATGTCTGGCGCTCCTTCTCGCATTAATTTTAAATGCCGACATTTTTCTTCAATTTCTCTATTTTCTAAAGGGTTCTTAAAAGTTGCCATCTTCACGCAAATTGCTCCTACTTCTTCTACCAGTTCTGAAGCTTTTTTAACTTCTTCGTCAATTAAATATCCAGATCCAATTATCACTTTAGTGTCGCTTAATTTACAAATTTCTGTTAAATCACTTAAAACCTTTTCATATCTTTCATATTTCAAATCAACGATATTCATCACAACATCCAATTCATCAGCGCCGTCTTCTTTTGCTTTTTTCGCCATTGCAATTCTATCTTCAAAAGGTGAAAGTCCCATTGGCGGATCAAGTAAAACAATAGTTTTTATGCCTGTCCCTTTTAGCTCTTCAGCTACTAACTTTACCCATTGAGGATTTACGCAAATTCCCCGAAAACCATAATGTTTTGCTTCTTCGCAGGTTTTTAAAATATCCTCCTTGGTTGCGTCCGGCTCTATATTTGTATGATCTAATTTTTTTGCTAATTCTTCTTTTGTCATAATTTAATTATATAATAACTTATTAAAGATTAAAAGTGTCAAAACTTTTTCATCTTCAATTGTTTTAAAACGACCTTTAAATCTTCAGGCAAATCTGTTTCAATTTTGATTCTTTTTCCTTCTTCTAAGGGAAATTCTAAAGACCTTGCATGAAGAAAAACTCTAGTTAGATTAAACGGCAATTTTTGATTTTTAAGGCCATACAATTTATCACCAACTATCGGATGCCCAATAGAAGATAAATGAATTCTTATTTGATGAGTTCTGCCGGTTTTTGGATATACTTCCACCAAACTGAAAGTCGCGGATTGATGCCGATTGCTATGCAGATTTACGTTGATATACCCACGTTTATCCGCGTTGTCATCCGCATTTATCAGCGTTTTGATAACTTTGTATTCTGTAATCGCTGATTTTTCCATTTTCCCTTCCCAAACCGTTCTTTTAATAGTCCCCTTTTTAATTTTTATCGGCTTTTCAATAAGTCCTTTTTTTGGCTTAATTTCTCCCCAGACTAAAGCAATATAAATTTTTCTAATCTGATGAGTTTGAAAAAGATTTTTTAAATATTCAAAATATTTTTGATTTCGCGCCACTAAAATCACGCCAGAAGTATCTTTGTCTAAACGATGAACAATGCCCGGACGAGTTTTTTTATCATCACCAACATTTTTTATCTCTGGATATTTTTTTAATAAAAAATCAACTAAAGTTAGCTCGTTTTTTGTTCTTGGTTTTTCGTTTCTGGCTGGATGTACAAGTATCCCTCCTGGCTTATCAACAGCAATTAAATTTTTATCTTCATAAATAATTTTAGGAAGCATTAATTTTTGTGGGCTCGTCCAGACTCGAACTGGAGACCTTTCGCATGTCAAGCGAACGCTCTAACCAACTGAGCTACGAGCCCGCAATAAATTTTTAACTTAATTAATTTTGTGCGCGTGGATGGAATCGAACCATCGACCTCTGTCTTATCAGGACAGCGTTCTACCACTGAACTACACGCGCCTCTAAATCTTAAAAATTTTTACCACTAACAGTACTAGTAGAGTTCGTCGAAGAAGCAATAAGAGAACTTGAACTGGTAGCTTCCGTAGAAGTAGATTCTAGTAATGGTAAATTAGCAGGGTTTTCAGAAGTGGAAATATTAGAAATATTAGCTAAAAGATCATTTATTTCTGAAATATTTAAATTTTTTAAAGAGTCAAAATCAAATTTTGTTATTGTTTCAATAGAACTTTTATAAGACAAAGATGATTTTAAAGTATTCGCTAAATAACGAACCATTATAAAGGTTAGACCAACCATTAATAAAATAATTACTAATGTAATTACTAAATAACCAATAATTTTTTTGTTTTGACTTAACATGCTTATTTTCTTTGATTAAATTAATCACACTGTTGAGCTTTAATTAATGAATTAAAACGAAAATACTTGACCAGACATTGTAACATCAAATTGACCATTTTCTTCTGAAATAACCGGGCTAATAAATTTAACAGTGTAATGACTTTGTTCTATCGATTTTAAAAAGTTGACTAAATCATCATAAGCGCTAGTAAAATTTAAATTAAAAGCAGTACGAGTAATCCCTTCATTTGTTAAAACTCCTTCCCCGCTAAAAGCAAAAGTTAAAGAATTAATATTGTTATTTTTAGCAAGATTTTCAAGATCGGATTTAAAATTAATAGCAACATCGTCTTTAGTAGTTAAATAATTATTAAGAACTGGCATTACTTTTTGAACTTTATTATAATCAGCTTTTAGCGCTGCAAGGCTTGTATTTTCATTTAAAGATTTAGCAATTTGATCTTGAGTTTTTTGAATTTCAGCTACTTTTTTGTTAATATCTTTTGAAAGATAGAAAATTCCCGCACAGCAAACAATCACTCCAACAAAAGTGATAAGAAAAATCTTAACAAAATATTTATTAGAACTGTTAGTCATTATTCTATAATTATAACAAAGAATTATTAAAGCAAGCAAGTAAATATGGACGAGGAGAAAAAATATTTTAACGCTTTAAATATAGCACTTAAAACAAAGTATGCAGATTTAGCTAAATTAAAAATAGATTATGGCTCTTATAAGGCAGCCTTTGAAAGTACTAAAAATGCTTCTCTTCCTGATATCGATAAAGAATGGGAAAAGCTCCAAAAACAAAATATTGGACTGCTCTTATTGGATGAATCTGATTTCCCGACATTATTAAAAGAAATTCCTTGGCCACCTTTAGGAATTTACTTTAAAGGAGAATTACCTAAAAATGAAGAAATAAAAATTGCTATCGTAGGCACTAGAAAAGCAACAAGTATAGGCCGAGAAATCGCCGAATCATTTAGTCAAAAATTAGCAGAAAATAATATCGTAGTTGTTAGCGGTTTAGCAATGGGTATAGACAGCGCTTCTCATGCAGGTGCTCTAAAAGTAAAAGGAAAAACTATTGCAGTTTTAGGCAATGAAATTGGAAGTGTTTATCCTCGACGAAATCAAAAACTAGCTCAACAAATTTTAAAAAATAATGGTTGTCTAATTTCTGAATATCCTCTTGGTTTTCCTACTTATCGCGATAATTTTTTAGCAAGAAACAGAATTATTAGTGGCATATCAAAAGCAGTTGTTATTATCGAAGCGCCCATTAGTTCTGGCTCATTAAATACCGCAAGATATGCTCTAGAACAAAACCGTGAAATTTTTGTAGTGCCAGGTCCTATTAATAATAAAAATTATGAAGGATCATTTAATTTAATTAGAGAAGGAGCAAGATTAGTGACGTCAGTAAAAGATATTTTAGAAGATCTTAATTTAGAAATAAAAACTGAAGAGCAAAAACATAAATCTATTTTACAAAATATCAACGATCAAAATCAAAATATAATTTTAAAAACATTAGAAGAAGCAGGCGAACCATTAACTATTGACAAAATAAGCCAAATTGTTAAACTAGAGCCTCAAATTGTCAATCAAGCAATTTCCTTTTTAATTATTGAAGAAATTGTTAAGGAAACAGAAAAAGGATATACAATAAAATAAAGTCGAAAGTAAAAAGTAAAAAATTAAAAGTTATTGATATAATACTTTTGAATTTTGCCTTATTATTTTGAGCTTTGACTTTTAATTAAATTATATGAAGCTTGTAATTGTAGAAAGTCCAACGAAGGCATCAACGATCAGTAAATTTTTAGGATCGAATTATAAAGTCGAGTCTTCTTTTGGCCATATTAGAGATCTACCTAAAAGTAAATTGGGTATTGATATCGAGAATAATTTCAAGCCTCAATATATAATTCCGACAAAAGCTAAAAAAAGAGTGACTTTTTTAAAAAAAGAGACAGCGAAGGCTGATGAAATTATCTTAGCAACTGATGAAGATCGAGAAGGAGAAGCAATCGCCTGGCACTTAACGCAAGCCCTCGAGCTTGGGAGCTCCGAAATTCTGAGCCCTAAACTCGAAACAAATCCAAATTCAAAAATTAAAAATTCTAAACCATACCAACGAATTGCGTTTCATGAAATTACTAAAAAAGCAATCGAAGAAGCCTTAAAAAATCCTCGCAATATTAATATGAATTTAGTCAATGCTCAGCAAGCAAGAAGAATCCTCGATCGTTTAGTTGGCTATAAACTCTCCCCTTTCCTTTGGGAAAAATTAATGAAACGCCTTTCTGCTGGTCGAGTTCAATCTGTTGCTCTCCGTTTAATTGTTGAAAGAGAAAATGAAATAAAAAATTTTAAGCCAGAAGAATATTACTCAATTTCTACGATATTGCAAAAGCTCAAAACTCAAAATAATATTGAAGCTTATTTATATAAAATCAACGGTAAAACAATCCCAAAGCTTGGCATTAAGACAGAAAAAGAAGCTAAAGACATCGTAAAAGATCTAGAAAGATGTAATTTTAAAGTCTCAAAAATAGAAAAAAAAGAAATTTTTAAAAATCCTCCACCACCTTTTACAACTTCTTCTCTTGAACAAACTGCCTCTAATAAATTAGGCTATTCTGCCAAACAAACAATGCGACTAGCGCAAATTCTTTATGAAAAAGGATTAATTACTTATATGAGAACTGACTCGCTAAATTTATCTAAAGAATCAGTAATAATGGCTAAAGAATGGATTGAAAAAAATCTTGGCAAACAATATGCTGCTCAAGCTCCAAGATTTTTTAAAACAAAATCAAAACTTGCTCAAGAAGCACATGAAGCTATCAGACCAACTCAAGTTTTTTTAAAAAGCGACGATTTAAAGACTGAAAACTCTCAAGAAAAAAAACTTTATGATTTAATTTGGGAAAGATTCGTCGCTTCACAACTTCCTCAAGCAATTTTTGATTCAACAAAAATTGAAATCGAAGCAAAAAATTCTATACTCTATATTCTAGTAGCTAACGGTAATACTTTACGTTTCGACGGATTTTTAAAACTTTGGCCAACTAAATTTGAAGAAAAAGAATTACCAAATGTTTCTGAAAATGAGAAATTAAATCTGATTGAAATTAAATCAACTCAACATTTCACTGAACCGCCGGCTCGCTACAGCGAGGCTTCACTTATTAAAATTTTAGAAAAATTTGGAATTGGCAGACCATCGACCTATGCTCCAATTATTTCTGTAATACAAGAAAGAAATTACGTTATTAAAAACGAAAGCAGACAATTTGTTCCTACGGAAATTGGTGAAGCTGTTAATAAGCTTTTAGTAGAAAATTTTCCAGAAATTGTTGATATTAATTTCACTGCTAAAATGGAAGAAAAATTTGATAAAATTGCTGAAGGACAAGAAAAATGGCAAAATGTTATTAGAGAATTTTACGAACCATTTGCTCGGCATCTCGAAGAAAAATTTAATACTGTCGAAAAGCAAAAACTTCCCGAAGAAAAAATCGATAAAACTTGCGAACTATGTGGCAAGCCGATGATTGTAAAATATGGAAGATTCGGAAAATTTCTAGCTTGTTCAGGTTTTCCTGAATGCAAAAACACAAAACCCTATGAAGATTCTAAAGATCTTGGTTTTTGTCCAAAATGTAAAATTGGAAAAATAGTTATTAGAAGGACAAAAAAAAGAAGAATTTTCTATGGCTGTTCAAATTATCCAAAATGCGATTTTATGAGCTGGAAAAAACCTGCCTTA
>CAYXLL010000001.1:10713-21098 GCA_964465875.1 uncultured Candidatus Saccharibacteria bacterium | reverse complement strand
AAGATTGGAAGAAAAACCTTGTTTTAGATAAAAGTGTTGTAAAAAGCAAAGGACTTGATTCACTACTGGTAAAACCTTTTTTGTTGCTTTGAGAAGATTGAGAAGAGCTTATTCTTTCTCTTAGATTGAGAAAAAATAGATTAAACATAATGTTTTAAGTTTACTACATATATTACGCATCATGCAATATGTATTATAACACTATATATTATACAACATATATCATAGATCACGTCTCATATTATTGCACAGGTAATAACTTATGTATTGTTACGTAACAAAACTTAAAGAGTAGATTAAACTAAATAAGTTAAAAAGCAATATATTAACAACTTTTGAGTTTTAACTTTTGGCTTGAATTTACTCTTCGCAATTTTTATATATTCAAATATTTTAGTAGGCTTTGGCCTGTCATCTGAGAAGGACTTACCAGATTTAATAGTTCTAAAATAGTGGGCGCCACGTCAGCTAAAACGCCAATAATATCTTTTGCTTCTTTTTCGGCTTGAAGTTTATCTTTTGGACGTTGAAAGTCTTTTCCTATTAAATAAAAAGGAACTGGATTGTTATTATGTTTTGTTTCAATTTCTCCAGTAAATGGGTCAAACATTTTCTCAATATTTCCATGGTCAGCAGTTAAAATTAAAATAGCATCTTGATCTAAAACTACTTTTACAATTTCCCCAACTACTTCATCAATAATGTCAATAACTTTTTTTGTTGCTTCATAATTGCCAGTATGAGCAATAATATCTGGATTGGCATAATTTACTAGAATAAAATCAAAGGCTTTTTCTTCAATTGCTTGAATAAGACGATCAGTAATTTCTTTTGCTCTCATTTCTGGATGTTCATCTGGCTTAAGATCCATTCTCGAAGGGATAAGAATTCGAAATTCGTTTTCAAATGGTTGTTCGATTAAATTATTAAAAAAGTAAGTCACATGAGCATATTTTTCGGTTTCAGCTAAACGAAGCTGAATTTTTCCGTTATCAGCTAAAATTTTCCCCAGAGGATTTTCTACTTTTTCTGGCGGGAAAGCAATATTAACTTTAAAATCATCGCGATAATTTATCATTGTGGCAATATATAAATTTTGAAATTGCTTAATGGGAAATTCTTTAAAATCTTTGTTAACGAAAGGCTCAACGATTTGACGCATTCGATCCTCTCTAAAATTAAAAAATACAATACTATCATTATCTTTGATTCCTCTATTAGTAGGGCCGATAAGTATTGGTTCAATATATTCATCGCTAAATTTTTGATGAATTATTCTAATCTGTTCTTCATAATTTTCTATTAAATTTGATTCACCAATTAAAACTTTATAGGCCTTAAAAGTTCTATCCCAATGTTTTGCTCGATCCATTGAAAAATAACGGCCGCTTAAACTAGCAATATTTTTTGCTTCTTCACCTAGGCTTTTAATAATTTCTAAACTTGAATAAGGAGGGCTATCACGTCCATCAGTAAAAAGATGAAGATCATAATTCACTTGCTCTTGATGAGCAAATTTTATTAACGCTAAAAGATGATCTAGGCTTGAATGAACATAAGTTGATGGTGCAGCTAAAAGACCAACAATATGCACCCTTGAATTGTTTTTTTTAGCGTGCTCGTAAGCGCCAAGAAGGGCAGGATTTTGGAAAAAACTTCCATTTTTAATAGATAAAGTAATTCTCGGATAATTTTGGTGAATGATTCTTCCTGCTCCTAGAGTAAGGTGACCAACTTCGCTATTTCCTTCTTCGTTCCAAGGTAAACCAACAGCGATTCCTGAAGCTTGAAGCAAGCCGCAAGGGAAAGAATATTTTAATGAATTTATTGTTTTTGGATTAACAACATAAATAGGATTTGATTCGTTTTGTTCTCCTTCCCCCCATCCATCTAAAATCATAAGTACTATAGTTTTTCTCATAATAATTTTATTTTAACTCTTAAGGCAACAAATTCAAAGGGTCCATTAATGATTTTGTTTGACTTTTGAATTAAGAAGGCGTATAATTAAAATATTAAACCTCTAAAAATTTAGAGGAAAAAGTCAAATATTAATTATTAATTATTAATTTAATTTCCCTAACGAATTAAGGGAGTATTCGCAGATAAATTTGATATGACTGAGAATAATTTTATCAGACAGAAAAAGATTTCTAATAAACTTTCGAATCGAAAACTTTTCAACTAATTTTATTAGCTAATTTGTCTGCGGTTACTCTCTAAGAAATTAGAGAAAATTTTTTATGGTCAACGAACAAGTATTTTTGTTGGTGGTTTTATTTTGTCTAGGAGGTATTTTCGGTTACTTTCTAAGGCAATTTTTAGTTTCCAAAAAAGCAAAAGCGATTGAACAAGTAATAAAAAAACAATTAGAGGAAGCAAAGAGCAAGGCTGCGGATATAGTGTTAAAAGCCCAAGAAAAAGCAGCGAGTTTATTAGAAAAATCCGCCGCTGAAGAGAAAGAGAGAAAAAATCAACTTATAAAAGCAGAAGAGCGATTTCTAGAGAAAGAAGAATCCTTAGAAAAACAATTATTGGAAATTAGATATAAAGATGAGCAAAACCAGAAAATGGCTAAAGAGTTAGAAGCCAAAAAAGAAGAAATTGATAACTTAAGAAATGAAGCGATTAACCAATTAGAAAAAATCAGTGGTCTTTCTAGAGAAGAGGCCAAAAATCTTATTTTAAAAGACGTGAAAGAGCAATATCAAAAAGAGTTGTCGCAAGGGCTTGAAAAATTGGACAAAGAAAGAAGAGACGAGTTAGAAAAAAAGGCTTTAGACATTATTACAACCGCAATCCAACGGTTAAGTCGATCACAAGTTGCAGCTGTCACTACTACTACTTTTGATTTGAAAAACGAAGATTTAAAAGGAAAAATCATTGGGCGTGAAGGAAGGAATATTAGAGCGCTTGAAAAATTAACTGGCGTAGAGTTAATTATCGATGAAACACCTGATAGTTTAGTTATTTCTTCGTTTGATCCAGTGAGGCGAGAGGTAGCTAGATTAGCGTTGGAAAAATTAATTGCTGATGGTAGAATCCAGCCAGCTAAAATTGAAGAAAAAGTAGAAGAAGCTAAAAAAGAAATTAATGAAAGAATTTTTGAAGAAGGAGAGAAAGCTGCTTACGAATTAGGAATTTATGATTTACCTAAAGAAATTATTCAACTTCTTGGTCGGCTTTATTTCCGAACAAGCTTTGGCCAAAATGTTTTGCTTCACTCGATTGAGACATCTTATCTAGCGACAATGATTGCTTCTGAGCTCAAACTTAATGTTGATGTTGCTAAAAAAGCCGGCTTGCTCCACGATATTGGTAAAGCAGTTGACTATGAAGCTGAAGGAAGCCACGTTGAATTAGGTAGAAAAATTCTTAAAAAATATGGAATTAGCGAAGAAGTTATAAAAGCGATTGAATCGCATCACGAGGAGTATCCATTTTCAACGTCAGAATCTTTTGTCGTAGCAGCGGCTGATGCTATTTCTGCTGCTAGACCCGGCGCTCGAAGAGATTCTTTAGAAAATTATCTCAAGCGATTAGAAGAACTAGAAAAAGTTGCTACCAGTTTTAAAGGCGTAAAAAATGCTTATGCTATTTCTGCTGGCCGTGAGTTACGAGTTTTTGTTGAACCAGAAAAAATCGATGATTTTGGAGCTTTACAATTAGCCAGAGATATCGCTTTAAAAATAGAATCAGAGCTAAAATATCCAGGCGAAATTAAGGTGACGATTATCAGAGAAACCAGAGCCGTAGAATATGCCAAGTAGCAAAAATCTCCTTTATTGTTCAAATTTTTAATTTATTGAAAAATTATAATTTAAGTTTCTGATACATATGGCATAATGAGTGACGATGTTTGCTCTTGATCGTTTTTTGTGCTTTAATATCTAAATAAACCAAATGGTTAAATTACTATCAAGATTAATATTTCTGTTTTTTTCTAATATTGTAGCTTTTCTAATAGCCAATTATTTCGTGCCAGGGTTTTTTATTTCTTTAGATCTTAAAAATCTTTTTGCGATAGCAGGAATTTTCACTTTAATTAATATTTTCCTTAGGCCAATTATTAAATTTATTCTTTCACCGATTATTTTTTTAACTTTTGGCCTAGGTACTATTTTAATAAATACTCTCTTACTTTGGATTGTTGATCTCTATTCTAAAAATTTAACTATTTCTTCTTTTAAATCTTTACTTTTTTCTACTTTAATTGTAAGCTTTATAAATGGTTTACTGCATTTCTCTGCAAAAGCACTAAATAAATAATATTCACAAAAATGATAGAGAATATTCAAATAATAATATCTATAATCTTAATTGTTTCAATTCTTTTACAAGAAAGAAGCGGAGGTCTTTCCGGTATTTTCGGCGGTCAAGGTGGTGAATTTTATCAAACACGAAGAGGACTAGAACGTATAATGTTTATTTCTACTATAGTATTGGTCGCAGCTTTTATTGCTTTATCACTTTTAAACCTTGTTTTCAAAGCTTAAAAAAATTTTTCAAGCTCTTTCTAAAAAAGAGCGTTTATTTTTTTTAGCCTTTGCGGCAATTTTTTTAGTTAGCCTTATTGCCATTCTTATTATCTTTTTTAACCATCATACCATTGCTTCACCGATTGAAGGAGGAGAATTTACTGAAGGCATAGTAGATCAGCCAATCTTTATTAATCCAGTTCTCGCCAGCTCTGATGCTGATAGAGATTTAGTAGAATTACTTTTCGAAGATGTTCTTGATTTATCGCAAAATTATAAATGGGAAAACGAAGGAAAAACAATAAGAATTCGATTAAAAGATGACCTACATTGGAGCGATGGCCAACCTTTGACAAGCGACGATGTGATTTTTACGCTTGAAACCATCCAAAATCAAGACACTCGATCGCCACTTTTCAGTAGCTTTAAAGGCGTTACTCCGTTAAGAGTAAGTGAACGAGAGCTAACTTTAACTCTTCCTCTTCCTTATGCATTTTTTGAAAATATTCTTAAAGACTTAAAGCCAATTCCAAAACATATTTTTGCTGATGTTCCGCCAGCTAATTTGATGAAACTCTCTAATTATAATTTAGAACCTATTGGATCAGGACCATTTAAGTATTTAAGCTATAAAAAACAAAAAGATGGTTTTATTCTTTCTTATCAACTTGTCCAAAATAAATACGCTGTCAAAAAGCCATATTTAAAAAATTTTAATGTTAATTTTTATCAAAGCGAAGAGGCTAGTAGAGATGCTTTTAACAAAGGAGAGGTAGATGGTCTTGGTAATATTAATTCAACAACTTTAAAAGAAATTACTGTCCCTCATCAAGAATTTGCTTTATGGCTCCCGCGATATTATGCTATATTTTTAAACCAAAATACTACTGAACCACTCAAAGATAAAAACGTTAGAACAGCTCTTAATTATGCAACAGACAGAAAAAAAATTATTAATGAAGCGCTTGATAATCAAGCAATGGAAGTTTTTGGACCTTTAACGCCGACAATGGAAGGTTATGATGAAAGCCTAAATGAAAAGAATTTTTTCTCTTTAGAAAAAGCAGGCGAAATTTTAGAAGAAAATGGATGGCAGATGACAGAAAGCGGCATTCGAGCAAAAACAAATAAAAAAACAAAGCAAACGCAAACATTAGAATTTAATTTGATTATTCCAGAAAATCCAATTTTTTCTCGAACAGCTAATATTTTAAGAGATGATTGGCAAAAAATTGGAGTAAAAATTAATATTCAAACATTAGCTTCACTTGAAGAAACCATAAAAAACCGGGATTATCAAATGATACTTTTTGGCAATATTTTTGGAAGAAATCCTGATCTTTTTTCTTTCTGGCATTCTTCAGAAAAATTTTATCCTGGTTTGAATCTTTCGCTTTATGAAAACAAAACCGTTGATGCTTTAATTGAAAAAACAAGACAAAATTTTGACGAAAACTCGCGAATTAACGACTACAAAAATATTCAAAATATTATTAATGATGATCGTCCGGCAATTTTCCTTTTTTCTCGTAACTATTTATATCTACTTAATAATAAACTTAAAGGTTTTGAAGAAAAAAATATCCCTGTCCCAAGCGCTAGATTTGAAAATGTTGATAAATGGTACGTAAAAACAATAAAAGTTTTTAAATAAAAAATCCAAAATCTAAATGTCAAATACTAACCCTCATCATACAACATAGACAAAAATCCTAATCTCTAATAATTAATGGTTATAAGGCGTGACATAATGCGTGATATATAAAATATTTGGATTTTGTTATTTGAATTTTATTATTGTTATGCTCTTGCCAACTAAAATAAAAAATGATAGACTTATTTTAAGTAAAGATTTAATCTTCTCACTTGCTGAAAGAAAAATCAAAGAATTAAAGCCTTATCTTTATGAGCGATCTTCTGTTAAAAAAGGGCAAGAAGATAAAACAGCATATTTAATGTATCGAAATTGTTGCTATAAAAAGCATGAAAATTTATTTATAACAAATAATCTTCGTTATGACGTCACTTTAATTTATCCTTTAATTTTTAATAAAGAATTTAATAAAACTTTAGGGCATTGGCATAAGACACCAGAAATTTACGAAGTTTTGTCTGGTAAAGCGCTCTTTTTGCTTCAAGGCCCAAAAAATTCAGCTAAAGAAATTTACTTTCAAATTGTTCAAAAAAATTCAAAAATAATCATTCCACCTTTTTACAATCACTTAATTATTAATCTTTCTAATAACAAACCTTTAATTGTTGCTGATATTTTTTCTAATCAAGTAAAATCTCATTATTCGTATTTTAAACAAAAACATGGAGCAGCCTACTATATATTAAATTCAAAGTTGAAAAATCAAAAGTCAAAATTACAATTCAAAATTCAAAATTTAAATGTTTTTGCAATTAAAAATTTAAACTATAAAAAAGTAAGTAATCTTAAAAAATTTAAAAACCCGGAAATAATTTCATCATTTAAAAAACCGCTTTATTTAGAATTTATTGAAAACCCTAAAAAATTTAACTTCTTAATCAACTAATCATTGATAAAGAAGATCGCCTGCTTTAATGTCAAATAAATGTCCTCGTGGCGGAACTGGAATACGCGTAGCGTTCAGAGCGCTATGCCGTTAAGGCTTGTGGGTTCGAATCCCACCGAGGACACGAATTTGGTTATTAACTTTTAACTGCCCAATTAATTACCTCTTAAAATTTATTTTATATTCAAAGATTAAAAATTTTTATGTCTCCAAAAAAATTTCAAAAATCTACAATTAGAAACAAACAGGAGAAAAAACAGCCGCTTAAAACAGACGAATACTTAAAGTTTGCTTCACTTGGTGGCTTAGAAGAAGTTGGTAGAAATATGATGTTTTTTGAATACAAAGACGAAATTGTAGTTATTGATGCTGGCTTGCAATTCCCTGAAGAAGATACGCCCGGTGTTGATTACATCATCCCAAATATTTCTTATTTGGAATCAAAAAAAGAAAATATTCAGGCTCTTTTTCTAACCCATGCTCATTATGATCACATTGGAGCCGTTCCTTATATAATTGAAAAAATTGGAAACCCAACGATTTATACAACCCAATTAACAAAAGCTATTATTGAAAAACGTCAAGAGGAATTCCCTAATGCTCCAAAATTAGATATTGAGGTAGTAAAAGATGGCGATAAAGTTGAAATCTCCCGCTATTTTAGTGCAGAAATTTTTTCGGTTGAACATAATGTGCCTGATAGTTTTGGCATAATTCTTACTACGCCAATTGGTAATATTTGTCACATTCCCGATTTTAAATTTGATTACGATGAAAACGGCAAGCCTCGAAATCTTAATGTCTTTGAAAACGTCGGAAAAAAAAATATTCATACTCTTTCTCTTGATAGTACTAATGCTGAAGTCCCTGGTTATTCTGTTTCGGAAAGAGTAGTAGAAAAAAATATCGAGGATATTCTTAAAAAAGCCAAGGGCAGAATTGTTATTGCTATGTTTGCTTCCCTCTTGACGCGCATTGCTGAAATTATAAAAATTGCTGAAAGGCAAAAACGTTACGTGGCGATCAGCGGCTCTTCAATGAAGAATAATATTTTAATAGCTCAAAATTTGGGCTACCTTAAAATCAAAGAAGAAAATCTTATTCCAATTCAAGATATTCATAAGTATAAAGATAATCAACTGCTTATTTTATCAACTGGCGCTCAAGGAGAACCAAACGCTAGCTTAATGAAGATTATTAACGGCGAACATAAATATATTAAAATTAAACCAGGCGATACTGTTATTTTTTCAGCTTCAGTTGTGCCAGGAAATGAAAGAGCCGTCCAAATACTGAAAGATAATTTAGCACGGCAAGGAGCAAATGTTTATCAATCAAACATTATTGATTTTCACTCTTCTGGTCATGCCCCGCAGGAAGAATTAAAACAAGTTATTCAAATGATTCATCCGAAATTTTTCTTACCAACTCACGGCTATTATTTTATGCGTTATAAAAACGCTGAAATAGCGCAAGAAGTCGGTGTTCCTCAAAAAAATATTATTCTTGTAGATAACGGCCAGGTTGTTCTTCTTGCAAAAGATAATTTCTTTATTTCTAAAGAGAATATACCTGCTTATTATGTGATGGTTGATGGATTAGGCGTTGGCGATGTAGAAGAGGTTGTTATTAGAGACAGAAAAGCACTATCGCAGGAAGGGATGGTAGTTATCATTGTGACGCTTGATAGAAAAAGTGGCAATTTATTAAAAAATCCCGACATAATTTCTCGTGGTTTCATTTATCTGAAAGAAAATAAAAAATTTGTTGAAGAATTAAGAAACAAAATCAAAACTACTGTGACAAGAATTCCATATTATCAACCAATCGAAGCTGACTATTTAAAATATTTAATTAGAGAACAAATCAGCCAATTTTTGTATAATAGAACAAAGAGAAGGCCAGTGGTAATACCAGTGGTAATAGAAGTCTAGATAATTCAAAATTCAAAAATCAAATGTAAAATGTCATTAGAATAATTAGAAATTTTTTAGAATAATTAGAAATTTTTATTTGATATTTATATTTTAAAATTAAATTTATGAACAAACCAATTCTTGTTTCTGGCGTCCAGCCAACAGGAAAATTACATATTGGTAATTATCTTGGAGCATTAAGAAATTTTGTTGATCTACAAAATTCTAATAAATATGACTGCTTCTTTTTTGTGGCTGATCTTCATTCTTTAACCGAAGACTACGATCCAAACAACAAACCAGCTCAAATCTATGATTTAATAACCTCTTTTCTAGCTAATGGAATTGATGAAAATAAATCAACAATTTTTGTTCAATCTCAAGTGCCTCCTCACTCTGAATTAACTTGGATCTTAAACACTGTTACTCCTTTTGGCGAGCTTTCCCGGATGACTCAATTTAAAGATAAGTCTCAGAGACAACAAAAAAATATTAATGTTGGGCTTTTTGATTACCCTGTTTTAATGGCAGCAGATATTTTGCTTTATGACGCAGAAGTTGTGCCAGTTGGCGAAGATCAGCTTCAACATTTAGAATTTACCAGAACAATTGCCAGAAAATTTAATAGCCGTTTTGGAAAAACTTTTATTGAACCGAAGCCGCTTTTAACAAAAATCCCTCGCTTGATGAGCCTAAGCGATCCAACTAAAAAAATGTCTAAATCAGACGAGCGAGGTTGTTTATTTTTAGATGATTCAAAAGAAGAAATTGAAGAAAAAATCAAAAGAGCGGTTACTGATTCTGGTAAAGAAATAATTTTTGACGAAAAAAATAAGCCAGCGATTTCTAATTTAATTTTAATTTATGCAGGATTTTCTGGTTTGACAATAAAAGAAATTGAAGAAAAATTCAAAGGAAAAAGTTATAAAGAATTTAAAGCAGATTTAGTTGAAATCTTAGTAAAAAATCTAAGTGAATTCCAAAAGAAAAAATCAAATATTTTGAAGCCAAAAATTATTGCTGCTCTTAAAGAAGGTAAAGAAAAAGCATTATTAAGATCTCAAAAGAAAATAGAAGAAGTCAAAAAGAAAATAGGATTAATATAAAAAATTTTAATCTAAGCGCAGCAAAGACTGTTGTGTTATAGCACAACACCTACTTGTGATTAATCATAGCAACACAATTGAAGATAATAAAACTACTGTTAGGCTGAAGGCGATAAAGACTACTGTTGTGTTATAGCACAACAGTAGTCTTTATGAAAATGTTTATGAAATTTAATCTCATAAACATTTTCATAAACAATATTTTCATAAACATTAAGGAAGTCCGACTTCCAAAGGAAGTCGGACTTCCTTCTCTTGCTTTAGGTTATTCCTTAGAGATTAAAATTAGAGATTAATTTAGCGGCGGGTCCAGTAGGGAAGACAATTAATAGAGCCGCAATGAGC
>CAYXLL010000001.1:0-10613 GCA_964465875.1 uncultured Candidatus Saccharibacteria bacterium | reverse complement strand
AACCTTGAGATCGCCATTTGTGGCATCATAATACGATATTATAGGTAAACCATCAGCACCAATAGTGATTGAGTTATATTTTCCAACATCACCATTACTATCAACAGTAGTAGGCAGGGTAGAATTGTAAGAAAAAACCTTGAGATCGCCATTTGTGGCACCATAATACGATATTATTGATAAACCATCAGTACCAACGGTGATTGAGTTATAGGATCCATTCTCATTCTGATCAACCGTAGCCGGAACATTAAACGAAGAACAAGAAACATTGACGCAATGAATAACTTTAAGCGCAGTATTGACACGAATCTGATACACTATTACAGGTAAACCAATAGCATCAATAGTGATGGAGGTACATGTCCCAGCATAACCATTATTATTATCAACTTCAGTCATAATATTACCAGAAGAACAAAAAGCATTGCCACAATGAACAACCTTGAGCACGTTATCTGTGTAATTATGATACGATATTATAGGTAAACCATCAGTCCCAATGGTGATAGAAGTATATCTTCCAGCATAATTACTACTATCAATAGTCGTCAGAACATTACCAGAAGAACAAGAAGCATTGCCACAATGAGCAACCTTGAGCACGCCATTTGTGGCACCATGATACGATATTATAGGTAAACCATCAGTCCCAATGGTGATGGAGGTAAAGGATCCAACATCACCATTACTATCAATCGTAGTCAGAGTATTACCAGAAGAACAAGAAGCATTGCCGCAATGAGCAACCTTGAGATCGCCATTTGTGGCATCATAATACGATATTATAGGTAAACCATCAATACCAATGGTGATGGAGGTATATTGTCCAACATTATCATCATTACTATCAACAGTAGTCAGAGTATTACCAGAAGAACAAGAAGCATTGCCGCAATGAGCAACCTTAAGATCGCCATTTGTGGCATCATAATACGATATTATAGGTAAACCATCAGTACCAATAGTGATGGAGGTAAAGGATCCAACATCACCATTACTATCAACTGCAGTTATAGTATTGGCTAAGGGTATTCTGCTGTTCCAATTACCTCTTTGAGGAACGCCATCGATCGAGCCGCCACCGCCAATTGCTCCCCAAGAAGTTTTACAATCTTGATTAATACAAATACCAGCTGAAGCATTAATTTGACCATTAACATCTAAGGCATAGGCAGGAAATGAGTTGCCGATACCAACAAAACCATCATATGTTGTATTAATTGTGCTATCAGATTTTTGTTTTCCAATACTATGTGCCTGATCTAAATTAATAGCTCCTATTGCAATCTTCTGTATTAAATCAATGTCTAACCTAGTTACTTTTCCGTCTCCATTAACGTCTGCGCGAGCATATTCTTCTTTAGTAAGATCATATCCAGATATCCATCGCAATGCTTTAATCACATCGTCTAGCTCGACTTCTCCATTTCCATCTACGTCGCCGTTGCCACCCAAAAGATACATTCCTCCTTCTACGTCTAATTGAGCCGCAGGAGATGAGGTGCCAATACCAACCTTGCCATTTTCTAAAATATTAAAGATATTAGTTGAGGTGGCAACAGAAAAAAGAGAAGAAATAGTAGTGGTGCCAATTGCTACATTGCCATTAGCAAGAATATTCCCTCCAACTGTAAGATTACCGGAAAAAGCAGCATTTTTCCAGCGAGTAGAAGGAGTAAAACCAACTGAATAAACATTATCAGCGCCAGGCAGAAGATCAGAATCAAAAGTAGCGGCGCTGACTCTGGCAATAGCTGAAGTTAAACTGCGAGTGGATTTTTGTTGAGGATTATTAGTATTGTAACTTAATTGAATATCAATTTGAACAACATCATGGCCAGGATATTGAGAGAATTTTCTAAATTCTAATTGGTCAACGAGGACCTGGCTAGTAGTTAAAGTTGAACTGGATACTTCATGAGTTGTTTCATTAGTTTCTTCTAAGACAATAGCATTATTAGAAGGATAAACTTTAGTGATGCCTTTTTGAGGGTTTTTCATCCTGAGAGTTAAAGTAGAGGTTGGATTATTATCCATTTCAATTAGAGAAGATTCTTTGACAAGACGATCAATTGTCTGCATTACAAAATTTAATTGATTAGTAACTTCGCTGCTGGCTGATTCTCTAGTTTGGATGCGGCTGACATTAGTAAGAATGCCTGTTAGAGCGCCACCTACAACAGCAAGAATACCAACATAAATGAGGATTTCGACGAGAGTAAAACCTTTATTATTATGTGTCATATTTTTATTATACAATAGTTTAGAATGAAAATCCAAGATTCAAATCAATTTCATATATTATATATCATATCTTGAAAATTTTAAATGTCTACTTTTTCGTTTTAATAATTTCATCAATCACGCCATATTCTTTGGCTTCGCTTGGAGTTAGCCAAAAATCGCGGTCAGTATCTTTTTCTATTTTTTCCAATGGTTGGCCGGTATGCTTTGCTAATATTTGGTTTAACCTTTCTTTAATTTTAATAATATGTTTAGCAGCAATTTCTACTTCCACTGCCTGACCTTCTGCTCCTCCCATTAATTGGTGAAGCAAAATTTCTGAATTAGGCAAAGCAAATCTTTTTCCTTTGGTGCCAGCGGCTAAAAGCACGGCACCCATTGAAGCCGCCATCCCAATACAAATAGTAGCAATATCGCATTTTACATATTGCATTGTATCGTAAATTGCCATCCCAGAAGTCACCATCCCGCCCGGCGTATTAATATAAAGCTTAATATCTTTTTTGGGGTCTTCCTGCTCTAAAAATAACAATTGAGCGATGACAGTGTTTGCCACGGCATCGTCTATTTGGCCGGACAGAAAAATTATTCTGTCCTTTAAGAGCCGTGAATAAATATCATAAGCTCGTTCGCCGTCATAAGATTTTTCTATTACTGTTGGAATTAATGTCATAGTTTTATTTTATGCTTCTTTCTCTTTTTTCTCAAGTTTTTCTGTTGAAGATTCATTGTTCGCTTCTTCAGTAGTATTTTCTTCGATGGTATTTTCTTCGGTAGATTCTTCAATAGCAAATTCTGCTTCAGCTACGCCACCTTCCTGTACTTCTTCGGGGTTGGAAACTGAGCGAACATCGATTTTCCAGCCAGTTAATTTAGCTGCTAATCTGACATTTTGACCACCTTTTCCAATAGCTAAAGATAATTGATCATCAGGGACATAAACTAAGGCTTCTCGACGAGGTAAAATTTCAACTGATTTGACTTTAGCTGGCGATAAAGAAGCAGCGATAAATTTTGCCGGATCATCAGACCAAGGAATAACATCAATTTTCTCTTGACCAAGCTCATCAGTAATAGTCATCACTCTAATTCCTTTTTGACCGATACAACTCCCCACTGGATCTACTCCTTCTACATTTGAAGCAACTGCTATTTTAGTTCTGCTGCCGGCCTCTCGACTAATAGCTTTAATTTCTACTGTACCATCGTGAATTTCCGGCACTTCCATTTCAAAAAGTTTAATGACGAAATTTGGGTGCACTCGTGAAAGAATAATGCCAGGTAATTTTTTTGTTTCTTCTTGAACTGCTAATAAATAGAATCTTTTTCTCTCTCCAATTCTATAAAATTCTCCGGGGATTGTTTCATTAAAAAACATAACGCCTATTGCTCGGCCAAGATTGACATAAACATTACCATGCTCAATTCTTTGAATAATACCACTGACAATTTCGCCTTCTTTCCCTTTAAATTCTTCCATAATTGAAGATTTTTCTGCTTCTCTTAATTTTTGTAAAATAACTTGTTTTGCAACTTGAGCCGCAATACGACCAAAATCTTGATGTTCTTCTAAAGGAAACAAAATTTCCTCACCAAGTCGAGCGTCGTTTTTAATTTCTTTTGCTTCTTTCAAAAAAATATGGCGTTCTGGATTGTAGCGAGGCAAAACTTCTTCACCTTCTTTTGAGGCAGTTTGAGTAATTTTTGAAGCGCTTTTATCAGTAACATTCTGCTCTTCTTCTTTTCCCTCGTCAACGATTCTTACTGTTGTTTCGTCAACAACAGTTTTAACTTTAAAAAATTTCATTTTGCCTGTCCTGGTATTAAGCTCGCATTTAATCCAGGCGCCTTTCTCGCCATATTCTTTTTTATAAGCAGCTGCGATAGCATCTTCAATTGCCGCAATAATTTTTTCTTTCTCAAGTCCTTTTTCTTCAGCAATCTGTTCAATTAAACGATTTAATGCTTTTAGATCAATCATAAGTTTAGGATATAGCCAATAAGGTCTAGTCCAATTGGTATAGCCAAATAGGGCTTAAACCATTGACTATTAATTAGTGGCTGTATCTTTTAATTCTACATTTTTAATGATAATCCAATTTTTCCGTCAGGATCAATTTTAATTATTTTTGCTTTCACGATATCGCCGACCTTAACTACATCATCAACTTTCTTAACATAACCATTTTTTAATTCTGAAATATGAATCATCCCATCTCTATTATTGCCAATATCAACAATGGCTCCAAAATCAAGAATTTTCACTACTTCGCCTTCTACAATGTCCCCGACATTAAATTCATGAACAATACCTTTTATTTGTTCAATAGCAGCTATTGCTTTTTCTTTGTCTGGAGCTGCAACAAAAACTTTTCCATTTTCTTCAATATCAATAGTAGTAGCACCGCTAGCTCCAATAATAGAATTAATAATTTTCCCTCCCGGGCCAATAACTTCTCTAATTTTTTCAGGCTTAATATCGAGAGTCAAAACAACTGGCGCGTAAGGAGAAATTTGACTTCTCGGTCTATCTAATGCTTGATTCATAACCTCCAAAATTTGGGTTCTTGCTTTTTTAGCTTGACTTAAAATTTCTTTTAAAATTTCTAAATCGATTCCTTCAATTTTAGTATCCATTTGCATGGCCGTCAAACCAACTTTGGTGCCTGCTACTTTACAATCCATATCGCCGAAATGATCTTCTGGACCTTGAATATCAGTCAAAATTTTATAGTTTTCTTCTGCGCTAAAAAGTCCCATCGCAATGCCGGCAGCTGAATTTTTAATTGGCACACCAGCATCCATTAAAGACAGAGAAGAAGCGCAAACTGTTGCCATCGACGAAGAGCCATTAGAAGATAAAATTTCGGAAACTACTCTAATAGTATAAGGAAAATCATCTATGGAAGGAATAAGATGTCGTAAAGCTTTTTCTGCGAGAGCGCCATGGCCAATCTCTCTTCTTCCAGGACCACGCAAAGGAGCAATTTCGCCAACAGAATATGGAGGGAAATTGTAATGAAGCATAAATCTTCTTTTAGCAGAGGTCTCCATAGTTTCTATTAATTGTTCTGCTCCAGGTGCAGCCAAAGTTGTCACTGCCAAAGCTTGCGTGTTTCCTCTTATAAAAAGCGCTGAACCATGAAGTCTTTTAAATAAAGATACTTCAGCATAAAGTGGCCTTATCTCATCTAATTTTCGAAAATCTGGTCGTTTCTCAGATTCTAAAATATTTTTCCGGACCAGAGCAGCAACTTCTTCGTCAATTAAATTATTAATTAAAGAAAGGTCTGTATAGCCTTTTTGAGTTAAATAATCTTCTAATTCTTTTTTCAAATCTAAAAGTCCGAGATTGCGATCAGGCTTGTTTTTAACATAAATAACTGATTCTAATTTATCTTTAAGAAAATCTTTTACATCCTGCTTTAAATCAACTGGCGGTTCTTGAAATTCAATTTTTGCTTTTTCTTTGCCAATTTGTTTTACTACTTCATTTTGAAAATCAATCAAATTATTAATTTCTGGAATTGCTGCAGAAAATACTTTAAAAGCATCTTCTTCGCTAACTTCATCAGCTTCAACTTCAATCATATTAATTTTATTTTTAGGCCCGGCAACTATTGCTTTAAACTTTGCATCAGCTAGATCTGAATTTTTAGGATTGAAAATTATTTTCCCTTCCTTAGAAAGCGATAATCTTATTCCTCCAATTGGACCATCCCAGGGAATTTCAGAAATAGCAAGAGCCAAAGAAGCAGATATTAAAGAAATAAAATCAGGGTCATTTTCTTCGTCATAAGAAAGAACGGTAACAATAATTTGAATATCACGGCGGAGTTTTTCATTAAAAAGTGGTCTAATAGCGCGATCTACTAATCGAGCAGAAAGTGTTGCTTCTTCTGATGGCTTACCTTCTCTTCTGACGAAACGGCTGCCTAAAATTTTCCCAGCAGCATAAAATTTTTCCGCGTATTCAACGACTAAAGGTAAATAGTCTACATTTTTGTCTTCTTTTCCCATCACCATTGTAGTTAATACTACAGTTTCTCCGTGTTTACCTAAAACCGCTGAAGTTGCTTGCTCGCCAATTCTTGAAATTTCAAAAGAAATTTTTTCTCCAGCAACAGTTGTTTCAAATTTTTGTTTATTTAAATCCATAAATTATTTTTTAATTAGTATTTTTGGTATCTCTTCCATGTTTATAAAAATATCTGCTGATTCTTTCAATTTTGCAGAGGCACTACGAGAAAAAGCTGCAATTTCCACCTGTCTACCTAATCCCCATTTTAAATATTCCACCAGCGGCAGAAAATCGCCATCTCCAGTTACTAAAATAATAACATCTAAAAAAGATGCCATTCTGATGGCATCAACTGCTAATCCAACGTCCCAATCAGCCTTTTTTAAACCACCTGGATAAACCTGTAAATCTTTGACTCGCAATTCAATTCCAGTTTTTTCTAGTGCGTCAAAAAATAATTTTTCACTTTTTGATGCTTCTGATCTGCTGCCACCTATTAATCCTTCACTTTTAACTACATAACCAATAATTCTAATAGGAATTCTGCCGGCAGTTAAAGATTTAATAAGTTCTTTATAATTAACTCGACTATTATAAAGATGTTTTGCAGAGTGATAAAGATTCTGAACGTCAATGAAAATTCCAATTCTTTGATCTTTGTAACGCATACTAAATATTTTTTCGCTAATTTGCCAATTTTATATAAAAAATTTAAAAAATTCCTTTAAATAAATTAGCAATTATTTGTAAGAGATTATTTTTTTATTGCTTTTTTATAAGCCTTTGGATTATTTTCTTCAAGATATTTCAAAAATTTTTTTCTTTTACCAACCATTTTCAAAAGCCCGCGTCTTGAATGATGATCTTTAGGATTTTTTTTCAAATGAGTTACTAAAGCATCAATTTGGCTATCAAGAAGCGCTACTTGCACTTCAGCCGAGCCAGCGTCTTTTTCATGAGCTTGATGCTCTTTAATAATTTTTGATTTTTTCTTTGGGCTTAACATAATTTAAGATTAGCACAGAATAGATAAAAAATCAACATAAATCATATATTATGAATCATCTAACATATAACATAACAATCCATAAATTTTAACCCCTAAATAAGCTCAAATATCAAACATCAAAAACTTTAAACGTCAAGATTTTAGATTTTAAATTTAAATTCTGGATTTTGAAATTGTTTGGGATTCAAAATTTAGGATTGAAAAATTCATAATAAGTGACGCATGAAATGTTTTAATTTTAAATTTTGAATTTATTTAGATTTTGCGACATTTTACTAAATGTCTTATAATAAGCTTAATTCTGTAATCAATAATATGGCTGATATTAATCAATTATTAAAACAATATTTAGAGTATTTAGAGATAGAAAAGAATCGTTCATCAAAAACTCAAAAAAACTACGAGCGCTATATTAAGGCTTTTATAAGTTTCTCGAAAATAAAAACCGAAAAAGATATTACTTTAGATAAAATTCGTGAATTTCGTGTTTTTCTCGCTAATAGTACTGGTAATCAATCAAAGGAATCATTGAAGAAAAGCACTCAATCATACTATATGATTGCTCTAAGAAATTTTTTAAAATATCTGACAAAAAATAACTATGATGTTATTTCGGCCGACCAAATTGAATTGCCGAAAATCCCTGAACGGCAAATAAAAATTTTGGAGTATAACGATCTCGAGAGATTACTCGATTCTCCAAAAGGAAACGATTTGCGGTCATTGCGTGATAAAGCAATTTTAGAAACGCTTTTTTCAACTGGCTTGCGTGTTTCAGAGCTTTGTTCATTAGACAGATATATAAATCTAGAAAGAGGAGAAATATCAGTGCGCGGAAAAGGAGGAAAGATCCGTTTAGTTTTTCTTTCTGATCGCGCGAAAGAAGCCTTAAAAAAATATCTCGAAAAAAGAACTGATACTGAAGAAGCTTTATTTATAAGTTTAACAAAATCTAAAGAGCCGAAAGTTATCGGCCGAATTACGCCGAGAACCGTTGAAAGAATAATAGATAATTACGCTAAAAAAGCCGGAATTAATAATCAAGTCCATCCTCATACCATACGGCATGCTTTTGCCACTGATCTTTTGATTGGCGGCGCTGATTTGCGTTCAGTACAAGAACTTTTAGGCCACAGAAATGTCGCAACCACTCAAATATATACTCATTTAACAAATCAAGAATTAAAAGAAGTTCATCAAGCATTTCACGCTAGAAGGCGAAAAGAAAAATAATCTCTGCAAGCGCTTCATAATTTTTATCATAAGATTGTTTTAATAATAATCGTCGTTTTAATTTCTGCCAAAAACATAACTAAAAAACATTAATAAGATTGATAAAAAAGATTTTATTTAGAGAAGATTGATAAAAATAATTTGTACTATTTTTGTGCCGAGGGCGGGATTTGAACCCGCACGCTTTTCAGCACGAGCTCCTAAAGCTCGCGCGTCTGCCAATTCCGCCACCTCGGCTTTTTCCTATTATAAGAGATGAAAGAAAAAACATCAAAGGTTTATCATGTTTGACTATTCTTTAATTTTATGTTATACTTAAAGTAGCATAAAAATGAAAATTTAACAATTTAATCAAGGAGGTTTAAAATGGAAAATATTTTAATTGCTTTAGGTTTGTTAGTTTTAGTTTGTGGATCTTTCTTTTTGCAAGGATACAGAAAAATTCCTAACAATCCCCCGCATAAAGGTTTGTTAACAATTTTTGGGAGAAGAACAGAGCGAGAGATGTGTGAAGGATGGCATTTCTTTCCTTTCTTCCCTTGGTTTTACGGAGTAATCCCGGTTGATATTACTAAAAAGAACATTGATTTAAGGTTTAATGTTCGAACGCCGGACTTAGCGGAGCTAGAAGTTCCTATTAATATTACCTATACTCCAAGCAATCTGAAAGCTTATCTTGATGCCGGCGGAGAAAATGGAATTAAAAGTATTATAACAGATGTTGTTGGAGAAAAACTGCGAGTTTGGGCGATTGCTACAGATGAAGGCCCTCAAACTGCCGAAGAGGCCTTAAAGGCAGCTGATCAGGCAGTCGCTATTTTAATCAAAGCGATTGCTGGTGATAATATAGATCCAGTGCCTTCTTCAGTTCCCACTCCAATATTATTAAAATATTTTGCCGAGCCAAGGCAGAAACCAACTCAGTCAGAAAAAAAAGATTGGGGAGAGAATTGGGAAAAAGTAGCAGAAATTTTAACAAAAGAAGCGCCTGAAAATTATCAAAAAATTAAAGAAGCTGTTGAAAAAAGGCGTCAGCTAATCAAGGCGCTTCGACAAGCTAACGGAGTTCAGCCTTTGCCTCAATTAGGAATTACTCTAAATCGGCTAAACATTTCTGATATTAAAGCAATTGGGAAATTTGCCGAAGCAGCTGACTTAGATGCCAAAGAGCAAAGAGAAAGAAAGGCTGAGATTACAGAAATAAGTCACGTGATTGATATTATCAATCGCGTGAAAAATGAATTAAAAATCTCAACAGAGCAAGCCCTAGAAATTGTTCAAACAGAGCGAGGGAAAGTTAAGAAAGAGATTTCGGAAAAGAAGTTAAATATTTCCGAGGAAACACGAGAAATGATTCAATCGATTACTCCAAAGATATTGGGTAATTTGGTTGGAAAAGCCGACAAAAAGGAGGTGAAATGATGGCTGAAGAGAAAAAAACTGGGGCTAAAATCGAGCAAGCCCCAACATGGGCATGGGGTATTATTCTTATTCTTAGTTTTATCTTTTTGATCAGCGGAAGCGGACTAAGAATAAAAACATCGCAAATCCAAAATAAGAATAAGCAAGTCATTCCAGAAAAATTTAATCTTTTAGTTGGCGAAGAAGTCCCAACTGTCTGGGTTGGTCCAGGTACATATCACGTACTTGAGGCCAATAAGTCATACAAAGCAGTGTCAGTTCAACAAGATGGTAGCGTAAAAATTTATGAAATGTCAGCCAAAGAAAGTTGGATTGGCGCTGAACCCGCTGGGCGACTCCGGCTTATTGGAAAGGAACCAAAAACAATTGTAAAAATTATTCAGGCACATTAAAACCTGAATAATCAAAACCCCGTTAGATAGAGTTTAATAATAACTCATAATCTAACGGGGTTGATTTATTTTATAAATAATTTACCAAGGCGAAGAAACTGGCACCGTAGGTTCCGGCTGATAGCCAGGTTGAATAATGCTATTTATAACATCACCCATCACAAACGCTAATAGAGCTATCACAATAGCTACAACTGCGTATATTAACTGATTTTTAGCGCTTTTTACTTTATCTTCGTTGCCTCCACTAGTGAGATAACCAAAGGCTGCCATAAGGATAAAAATAGCT